>CAXTYP010000043.1:0-13204 GCA_964248435.1 uncultured Acidobacteriaceae bacterium
CGTCCGCCCTCCGGGACCGCGCCGACCGCCGAACGGATCGCCGCGATCATTGCCGGACGATCGAGGATGTTGGGCATCTTCCAGCCCGGGTGCAACAGTCCCGTCGCCCGCGGCACGAAGTTTGTGAGCAGGCCCGAGGTCGCGTCCTGCCGGCCGGCGAGTACGCCATACAGCGAGACTTCGCACGCGAGCGCGGGGCGGAGATTGATGCCGGGGAACAGGAGCGGCAGTTTTTCAAGCATGGTGGGCACCGCCCTGTGAGATGGAGGGCAAAAGCACTAGCGATTCGCCTCGATAAAGGTGACTTTGTTGATCTCTTTGAGCGTGGTCAGGCCGCGACGCACACGGTCGAGCGCCGACTCCCGCAGGAACTTCATGCCTTCCTGCGCGGCCAGTTTGCGAACCTCGGAGGACGGTCTCTTTTCAAGAATCATTTCACGGATGGGGTCGGTCAGGTCCAGCAGTTCGTGGATCGCCGTACGTCCGCGGTAACCGGTGCCGCCGCACTCCACGCAGCCGCGCCCGTCCTGGAATGGAAAGCCGCGCCACTCCGCCGGATCCAGACCCGAAAACTCGAGCTCCTCGTCGGTGTAGGTGATGGTGTACGAGCAGTGCTCGCAGATCATCCGGACCAGCCGTTGCGCCAGGATGCAGTTGAGCGCGGAAACGAAGTTGTAGGCTTCCACGCCCATGTTGAGGAAGCGGCCCAGTACGTCGACCACGTTGTTGGCGTGGACAGTCGTGAACACAAGGTGGCCGGTCAGGGCTGAGTTGATCGCGATTTGCGCCGTTTCCTGGTCGCGGATTTCACCGACAAGGATCTTGTCCGGGTCGTGGCGCAGGATGGAACGGAGGCCGCGCGCAAAGGTCAGGCCCTTTTTCTCGTTGACAGGGATCTGTGTGATGCCGCGGATCTGGTACTCGACCGGGTCCTCGATGGTAATGATTTTGTCTTCGTCGGACTTGATCTCGTTGAGCGCCGCATAGAGGGTCGTCGTCTTGCCGGAGCCGGTCGGCCCAGTCACGAGCACCATGCCGTAGGGCTCGCGGATATAGCGGCGGAACCGTCGCAGGTCTTCCTCGCCGAAGCCCACGACGTCAAGGGTCAATGACTTGAACTTTTCACTCATTGACTCCTTGTCGAGCACACGCAGTACGGCATTTTCGCCGTGAACGGTCGGCATGATCGAAACACGGAAGTCGATCAGGCGGCCCTTGTAGCGCACCCGGAAACGTCCGTCCTGCGGCACGCGGCGCTCGGCGATATCGAGCTCACTCATGACCTTGATACGCGACAGGATGGTCTGGTGGTGCTCACGCGCGATGGGTGCCATGGCTGGATGGAGCACGCCGTCGATGCGATACTTCACGATCAGCTGGTCGTCGTAGGTTTCGATGTGAACGTCGGAAGCGCGCCGCTCGAGTGCTGTGAAAATTGTCGTGTCAACAAGGCGGATGATCGGCGAGATGTCTTCCTCGCTCGTCAGTTTCTCGATCGTGATCGACTCGTCGTCCTGGTCGTTGACCGAAATCACGTCGAAGGTCAAGCCCTCGGTTGCTTCGTCGAGCACGCGCTGCGACTGCTCGGTTTTTTTCAGCAGCTCGTTGATCTGCGACAGGGTCGCGACGCGCGTGACCAGGCGCTGGCCCAGCAGGCTTGCGATCTCGTCGAGCACCATCAGGCGGCTCGGGTCGGCGACCGCAATAATCAGGCGATCTTCCAGCTGCTCGATCGGCACGAAGCTGTAGCGAAACATCATGTCGACCGGCACGGAACGGAACAGGTCGTGCTGGATGCGGAAGTTCTTCAGGTCGACGAACTCGCAGCGGTAGCGCCGCGCCAGCATCTGTGCGTGAACGGCTTCGTCGAGTTCGAGCGGGAGCGGCAGTACGGGGGCCTCAGCCATGATTGATCGGTCTCTTGTATGCATTCCGGTTACGTCTTGGTTAGGGACGCTGTGGGGGCGCGCCCAGTCGCCGTTCAATCGTCATCAATCGCTCCTCGATCATGGCCAGGCGCTCATCAAGTACGCCGTCTCCGGCTTCGAGCTTGCGCAGCCGCGAGTTCACCGGCACCGCCCATTGCTGAAAGGCAGTCAGCAGGCGAGTTTCGATGGTTTCCATCCGGTCCAGAACCCTGAACTCGAGTTCATTCATGTCGGACCTCAATTCGACGCGAAGGTCGTTTAGATCGCCCTTCGTTGCGGGATCCGTGTTGTCGAGAGCCATGCGCCATCTCCTTCCCGAAGTTCTCGGGCGTACAACTCAATGCTGTTGAAAATTGCTTGCGTTGCCGAGCGAAAAGATTGGCAAGTACAGCGCGATCAAAATAATGACGACAACCACACCCATCACGATCAGGATGGCGGGTTCAATCAGCGCGAGGGAGGCAGTGAGGGCGGTTTGCACGTCTTCTTCAAAGAACTCCGCGACAGAGTTGAGCATCTGGGGCAGCGCGCCGGTCGATTCACCGACCTCGATCATCTCGGTCGACAGGGCAGGGAAGACCCCGGTCTTGTTGAGGCTCGTCGAGAGTCCCTTGCCTTCGCGCACACTGGTGACGGAGGTGAATACGGAGCGCGAGATGCGCGATGAAGAGATGGAGCGGGCCGCCGTTTCAAGCGAAGGCACCAGCGGCAAGCCGCCGGTGAGCAGCGTGGACAGGGTGCGGGCGAAAAGCGCAACCTGGTACTTGAGCCAGATCGACCCGAAGACGGGCAGCTTGATCCGGATCAGGTCAATCGTGTCCGCGCCGCGCGGCGTGCGGCTCCAGCGAAACAGGAAGTAGCCGAGGATGAGCAGCACAGGCAGCACATAGAAGAAGTAATGCTGCGCGGCCTTGCCGAAGGCCAGGAGGCCGAGGGTGAGCGCGGGCAGCTTGGTGCCCACCTGGTCGTAGAGCGTGGCGAACTGCGGCACCACAAAGGTGATCAGAAACACAAATAGCCCGAAAACCAGCGAGATCAGTAGGGCGGGATAGATGAGTGAGGCCTGCAGCTTTTTGCGGAAGGTCAGCGAGATGCGCTGGAACGACAGGTACCGGCTAAGTACTTCTTCAAGATTGCCGGAGCGCTCGCCGGCCAGCAGCGTGACCGTGTAGATAAGCGGAAAGCCGCCCTGTGCCTCAAACGCAGCGGAGATCGATTCGCCCTGCTTGACGCGCTCGGCAACGTTCTGGAGTTGTGCCGCAAAGGCCGGGTTTTTCTGGCTTTTGGCCAGCATATCGAGCGAGCCCAGAATCGGCAGGCCGGCGCGCACCAGCGTGAGAAATTGCTGGTTAAAGACGAGAAATGTTTCAAGCTTGGCCTTGCGTTGACCGCCGGAGCGGCCGATGCCGCCACGCGGCTTGACCGACAGTACCTGGTAGCCGGCCTGTGTATAGCGCAGGCGCAACTCTTCCGCTGTTGCAGCCGAGTGCACCTGCTCCTGCATGCGCCCGCGCTCGTCGGCCATCTTGACCAGAAACTCTGCCATTGCTGTCCGCTTCCGCGGTCTCTCCCTTGTGCTGCCCCGGCTGGCCCGGTTTAGGGCTTAGGTTACCAGTTTCGGCACACCTCTGGACCCTTTCTAATAGACGCAGCAGGAAGCCAACCGGTACTCCGCTGAAGTTGCGTTGCGATTACCGGGGTACCGGGGCTGGCTTGGCCACTTGCACCGGCGGCAGCGCGAGCGGGTTGAGCTTGCCGATGCGCCCGTGCGGGCCCACCGCCCAGGGCAGGCTCAGGGCATTCCACTCGCCGCCTTTGGGCGCGTCGGCGGGGGCGTGTTCGAGTGTTTGCCAGGTGCGGCCGTCATCCCGCGAGAGATCCGACCCGTTCGGACCGACGGTGATCCAGAGCTTGTTGTCCGCGTCCCAGGCGACGGCAGAGCGATATCCGCCGGGGAATCGAGTTGCCGCGATCCACTGCGCGCCGCCATCTTCGGACCATGCGGCTGTGCCCAGCGACTCATTGGGCTTCGCGTAATCTCCTCCCGTCGCCACCCCGTGTTGTTCGTCCCGAAGCGCGACGGAAAACACTCCGGCTGTTTCTTTGCCGATGGCCGTCGGGGACGAACCGGCTCTCGGCACAGATGCGGCGGGTCCGAGCGGAATGGGTGCGAAGACGTGATGTGTCACCCAGACTTCCTCTGGCGGCATCGGGGAACAGGTACAAAGCGAGTGCAGGGGAGACGACGCATAGCGATCGCCGAGAAAAACATAGCCTCCCAGTTTGCCGCCCGTACCGAACCATAGGTGATGGCCGAGACCCGTCAGCGCGGAGTTGCTCGCGGCAAATGCACCCGCCCCTTCGTCCGCTCCCATCTCGTCGTAAGAATCCTGGACCTGACGATGCCAGCTTCCACCCCCGTCAAGGCTGACAAAAAGCTGGAACTCCTTTGCGGTCCGTCCGGGTGCCTGCAGGGGATCACCAAGGATGTACCCTTGCTTGCGATCCAGAAATACCAGCCCGTCCCAAAACCCGTCTTGATCCGGATTCGTATACAGCAGCGTCCAGTGCGAGCAGCCGTCGGTCGTCTTGTAAAGCCGCGACAGCGCTCCCGGCCCGCTTGACATCACAATCGCCGTCTGGTCATCGAAGGCCCAGATGGCCCGGAAGTCCAGCTTTTCCGCGCCCGGCGGTGTCGCGCAGTTCTGCCATTCAAAGCCCGAGTCCTGCGAGCGCAGCACCGTTCCACCGCTACCGGAAGCCCAAACCACACCGCCACCGACTGCATGCACACCGCGCAGGTCCGCCGTGGTCTCGCTCGGCTCCAACTCCCAAGGGCCCGGGGCTTGAGCGTGGAGGCAGGGAGGCAGCAGGAGCAGAGCGGCGAGCAGGCAGCGCATGGGGACAGCATACCGGCTCAAGCTCGACTGTTCGGACTCGATTTCAGGATTCAGATCGGCGGCATGCCGTTGACAATGTGCGTACCTGGCGGCGTGGTAAAGACAAAGGCGCTGGGCGGGGCGGGTACATTCGGCTGCTCACCGGCAAAGTCGAACCGGTTGCGCGAGCCGTCCAGCTCTTCAACTTCCAGTCGATGGATCACCCCGTCGGGGCTGGCCGTCACACTCAGCCGTGACACGCGCCGTTCCAGTCCGCGCGGCACACCCGACAGCGTTTGCTCGCCGTTCGCAGCCGGTGCCAACGCGAGGCCGTTGAGCTGCTTCGCCAAGTCGGCATGGCCCAGCAGCACAGCCAG
This sequence comes from uncultured Acidobacteriaceae bacterium, assembly GCA_964248435.1. Classification (GTDB taxonomy): domain Bacteria; phylum Acidobacteriota; class Terriglobia; order Terriglobales; family Acidobacteriaceae; genus EB88. The sequence goes on from CAXTYP010000043.1 coordinate 5,185, forward strand.
GGGCGAGCGTAGATCGTCAAGCTGCTTGGCCGGCACACGCTGCACTTCGCTCTGGCTCGGCGTATAGAAGTATCCATCATGCCCATCGAACACAAACAGCTTGCCGGCGGGCTCCGCATAGGTCCAGCGCATCCTGCCGCCGTGCAGGGTGCCGCCTTTCGAGAGAAGCAGGGTGCCGCGTTCCACCCGGTGCAGCCCCATGCCGTCGTAGCTCTGCGCGAACTGCACTGAAAGCGAGTGCAGCGCGTTGTAATGCGCATCAACGTGTTGCGCCAGCATCAATGCAGCAGGGCTCACCTGCGCCCCTGCCGTGAGTGACAGTAGAGCCGACACACCAAGGAAGAGGATGGCCCGGAACAGCGCCGGCGAACGCAAGCTTACTGAAGGGTTTGTGTGCAGTTGGAACCGCCGGCCGGGTCGGCCTTGACCTCACCCTGCTGATCGATGCAGAAACCGCGGTGACCGGTTTTGCCCACCGCCTGCGGCACTGCGATGGCCTCGTAACCGGTGAATTGGTCCTGGTTGTTCACCGTCACCTTGGTGCAGTTGACGACCGAAAACGTGTAGCCGCTTTTTTGTCCGCCGGCCAGGTCGCCCTGCAGCACCTGCGCCTGCGTGGGCGAAGGCGCTCCCGCGCTGGCCGCGCCGCCGAGCGCCGGCAATGAGCAAGCGAAACCTTGCGCCGGGTAATTGGTCTGGTACTGGATTTCGCCCTGGTAGATAGCGCGAAGGCTCTGGATGGCCGAGGTTTCGTTGGCCTGCATCTTCATGCCGGAAAAGTTCGGGATCGCGATCAACATCAGGATGAGCATGATGGAGATCACGATCAGCAGCTCCATCAGCGTGAAACCGGACTCCGCGTGGGAGCGGCGCTCCGCCTGGCGACTAAAAAAGGACATCATGTGCATGCGACTCCGCAGAGCTCCCTTTAGGTAGCAGTTTGCCGGTTCAATCCTACCCGACGAGCCGCCCCGATGTCAGCCGGGCCCGTTTCGCCCCGTTCGTGTAGGGGGAAGAGCCATGGAATCCATGTGTGTCGGGTAAACAAGATGGACTTCCTTGTGAATTTCAATGCAGGTCGCTGCCGGCCCGCATCCCAAGCAAGCGAACAAGTTGCTCTCGACCCGGCTCTCTGCTCCGGGTCCCCCTGCCCACCTTTACCAGCTTTGAAAGGCTCCCACAATGTTTCTGCGCGTAGACAAGCTGCTGATCCCGCTCCAAAAGCCAAAAAACCCGGACCCTAATGGCGCCGCTGCCGTGCAGGAGCTGCTGGGCGGCAAGTTCGGCGAGATGTCGACCTTGAACAACTACCTCCACCAGTCGTTTGCGTTCAAGGAGAAGAAGAAGCTCAAGCCGTTCTACGACCTCGTCGCCAGCATTACCGCTGAGGAACTGGGCCATGTCGAGCTGGTCTCAACCGCCATTAACCTGATGCTGGAAGGCAGTGTGCCAGAAGGGGAACCCACCTCCGCCCCGCTGGAGGCAGCCAAGAACCTGCGCAACACCCACCACACCATCGTGGGTGGCGGTGGTCACCAGGTGATGGATTCGATGGGGCACTTCTGGAGTGGCCAGCATGTGTTCTCCAGTGGCAACCTGGTTGCCGATCTGCTCCATAACTTCTTCCTGGAAACCGGCGCGCGCATGCACAAGCACCGCTGCTACCAGATGGCGGAAAGCGACGCGGCTCGTGACGTCATCGGCTACCTGATGGTCCGCGGCGGCGTCCACCAGGCGGCGTATGCGCTGGCGTTGCGTAAGATCACCGGGGTGGAAGTGACCAAGATGCTGCCTACGCCGAATATCGACGATGCCAAGATTCCGGAAGCCCGCAAGTGGCAGGCGATCGGCAGCCACCGCAAGCTCTACACCTTCTCGCCGGAAGACTACACGGACGTGGCCGGCGTGTGGTCGGGTCCGGCGGATTGGGCGGACGGGGAAGAGTTGGAAGTGATCCAGGGTGCACCGGATTACGCCGCGGAAGGCCCGGTCATCGGCGAATCGCGCTCCCTGTTCTCGCCGGATTACGCGCCGGAGGAGATCTATGAGATTGCCGCGCAGCTCATGGCGAAGGGCGGCGTTTCTCCGCTGCAGCCAGGCGACGGGCAGCACTCGCGCTACCAGGCAAGCACCGCCAACAGCCCCGGCGCCAAGGCCCAGCCCATCGTGAAAGAGTAAGCCGCAGGCCAAAAAAGGGCGTTCCCTTGCGGGAACGCCCTTTTATTTGCAGACAGGCGAGGTGCTAGCAGGCCAGCTGCTCACGCCCGATCTTGACGCCGTCCAAACGGCCAAGCATCGTCAGCGCGATCCGTTCAGGGTCGAAGAGCGATTGGGCCATGGCTTGCAGGTCCTCGATGCGGACGGCTTCCACGCGCTCCAAGATCTCGTTCGGCCCAAAGAAGTGGTCGAAGTACATCTGCTGACGGGCGAGGTTCGACATACGCGAGCCCGAGCTTTCCAGCGAAAGCAGCAGGTTGCCCTTGAGCTGGTCCTTGGCCCGGCGCAACTCATCCGCGTCCACCGGGTGCTCTTTCAAGCGCCGAAATTCTTGCATGACGAGGCCGATCAGACCGACAGCCTTGTCGGCCGAGGTGCCGGCAAACACGCACAGCGATCCCGTGTCGCGATAGGGGCTCAGGTCGGAGTAGATGGAGTAGGCCAGACCATGCTCCTCGCGTACGGTTTGGAACAGCCGCGAGCTCATGCCGCCGCCCAGGATCGTGTTCAATAACAATGAGATATAGCGCGACTCGTCGGCCAAGGGCCTCGCCGGCACGCCGAGGCACAGCTGCACCTGCTCAAGAGACTTTTTGTTGCGCAGGATGATCTTGGCTGCAGTTTTTGGAGGAGCCTCCATGGTCAACGACTCGCCTGCGGGCAGCGCGGCGAAGCGTTCCGTGACCATGGCGACAAAGCGGTCATGGTCCAGGTGCCCCGCGGCTGAAAACACCAGGTTGCCCCCGCGAAAGCGAGAACCGTAAAAGTCAAGCAGGGTGGCACGTTCAAACGCGCCGACTGTTTCTTCGGTTCCCAGGATGGGTTTGCCCAGGGCATGACCCTGCCAAAAGCTCTGCGTCCAGATCTCGTGGACCAGGTAATCGGGGTTGTCCTCGTCCATCTTGATTTCTTCAAGCACCACGCCGCGTTCACGCCGAATTTCTTCCTCGGCAAAGGTCGGGTGCAGCACCAGGTCCGAAAGAATGTCGAGCGCCTTGGGGGTGTGCTCGTCCAGCACCCTCATGTTGAAGCAAACAGTTTCCTTGCCCGTAAAAGCGTCCAGGTTGCCGCCGATCGCGTCCACTTCACGCGCGATCTGCTGGGCGGAGCGGTGCGCCGTGCCCTTGAATACCATGTGCTCGGCAAAGTGCGAGATGCCGTTCACCTCCGGCGCTTCGTGCCGTGAGCCGGAACGCACCCAGGCGCCCATGGCGACGGACCGAAGGTGGGGCATCTCCTCTGTCAGAACGACCATGCCATTGGGCAGCGTGGTGCGGCGGATATTGCGGTCCGGCGCTTCGTAATGTATTGCTTCCTGGATTGCCTGCGTTTCTGTCATGCCGTCCTGTCGCCGCTGCGGTATCCTGAGTGGTATCCACTCATGTCCACACTGCCATCCAGCGGAGTTTTGCCGATCGTTCTTCCCATTGTAGAGGGCCGGCCGCGACCGCTCTCATCGGCGTTCGGCACGCCGTTGTTCGGCCTGGACCGCCCTGCGCTGGAGCAGTTGGCGGCTCAGGCGGGAGAAAAGCCATTTCGTGCCCGGCAGCTGGAACAGGCCTTGTACCGCGACTGGGCCGGCTCGCTTGAGGAGATCTCGACCCTGCCGAAGAACTGGCGGCTTGCGCTGCGCGAGGCGGGCTACGTGGTTGGTTTGCCGGAAATCGTGGAAACCTTTCGCTCGGTCGATGGCACGGAGCGCTACCTGATCGCCGGACTCGACGGCCAGACTGTGGAAACGGTGTGGATGCCGTACGAAGACAAGGACGATGAAGAGGAAGCGAGCGGATCCGGCGACCCAGGTAAGGCGGGCGATCTGCGCGGCAGGAACGCACCCCAGCGCCGGGCGACCATCTGCGTTTCCTCGCAGATCGGCTGCGCGGTCAACTGCCAGTTCTGCCTGACGGCGCAGATGGGCATCGTTCGTAACCTCACGCCGGGTGAGATCGCCGGGCAGGTGGTCGCGGTGCTGAAGCGGCAGGGCGTGCACCTGGGCCGCGACCGCATCAACCTGGTGTTCATGGGCATGGGTGAGCCGTTTCTCAATTACGACGCCTGGATGGCCGCCTTTCGCCTGCTGAGCGGCCCGGTGGGGCTCCATGCTTCACGCATGACGGTGTCGACCTCCGGAATCGTGCCCGGGATTCTTCGGTTCGCAGCCGAGCCTATCCGGCCCCGCCTTGCGTTGTCGCTCAACGCGTCCAACGATGGTGTCCGCGCCGAGGTGATGCCGATCACGCGCAAGTGGAACATCGAGGCGGTGCTCGACGCGGTGCGGACCGTTCCGCTCGCTCCCCGTGAAAAGATCACCTTTGAGTATGTGCTGCTGGGCGACGTCAATGACCGGCTCGAACATGCGGACGAGGTGGTTGCCCTTGTCCGGTCCGCCGGCTTCCCGGCCTACATCAACCTCATCGTCTGGAATCCTGGCCCCGGTACGCCGTATGCCCAGCCCGAACCCAGGGTGGTGGAGGCATTTCAAAAGCGCATCATGGCCGGCGGGGTCGCGGCCTTTGTGCGACGGCCTCGCGGGCGCGATATTTATGCGGCCTGCGGCCAGCTCAAGCGCACCACGGGATAGTACCCGGCTACCAGATGGCCGGTGCGTAGTGCGCGCGTATTTCCTCGTCGGCCGTAAGCAGGGGAGCCATGGCGTTTGCTTTTGCATGCGAAACAATCAGGCGATCAAAGCTGTCGCGCGTCCAGGTTTCACTCAGCGCCGCATAGGCGACTTTCGGAAAAGGATAGGGGCAAACTTCAAGACCCAGCTCCGCTTGGAGCTTGGCCGCCGCGGGCACGGCTGCAATGGGTGCCCTGCGAATCTCGTACAGGTATCCGAGCTCCAGCAGCACCATGGGCGAAATTCGCAGGTCAAAGCGCTCCACTGCGCGCCGTGCTGCCTGGCTCAGCTTTTCCGTCCTGCCCTGTACCAGCCAAAGCGAAACATGGGTGTCCAGGTAGGCAATCAGGAGCGCAGCCTCTTCTCCCACTTCGCTTCCCAGTCGGCCTGCATCCCCAGCTTTGCTTCGGCCCAGCCCTCATCCGATCCATCGTCACAGGGCAGATCAAGCGCAGTGACCCGCTCGAGTTTGCCGACCGGCACCTCCGGTTGCAACCGAAACCGCGTTCCCTTGTGCGTCACGATGACCTCCTCGCCCAGTCGGGCTTTTTCCAGCACCTGAAACAGCTCACGGCGCAGGTTGGTGACAGTGATGTTCATGGGGTGAGCCTATCACGGATGTACATGGTTGGGGGGGGGCTGTACATATTTGGGCCGAACGCCTCAACCGCGAGGATGGTGAACGGCGCGATGGGGCGGCGCCAGCTGAAGAAGGGTTTCCGCGACCAGGTCCGCATTGTGCCGCAGCACATCGCCCTCGGCTGCGAACGCGCCCGCGATGCAGCGGATGCCCATGGCCTCGATGCGCCCAATGTCAGCCTCAATCACCTCGGCACCCTCGGCTGCATAGCGTTCGCGGATCAGCTGCGAAACGGGCGCGGTGTTGACCAGCGCGTAGTCCAGAAACGGTTCGCGTGCATGCTCGTACATGCGCTCAATATGCTGCGATGCCGACAGGTGAAGGCTCTCGTTGCCCTGCGTCATGAGATTGCAGATGTACACACGGGTGCCTTGCGCATGCACCAGCGCCTCGGGAATACCGGCGACCAGGAGGTTGGTGATGACGCTAGTGAACAGCGATCCGGGCCCGAGGGTGATCAGGTCGGCCGCCGCGATGGCGTCCAGGGTTTCAGGCAACGGTGAAGCATGCGCCGGCTCGAGCGCCAGCTCGACAATGCGGGCACGGCTCCCTGTGATCTCCGTTTCACCCCGCACCAGCTCGCCCGTGTCCATGAGGGCCGCAAGCGTTACGTTGGCGTTGGTGGAGGGATAAATGCGGCCGCGTGTCGCCAGCACCTCGGCGGCCAGCTTGATGGCCTGGGCGAAGTCGCCCGTCATCTCCTGCAAGGCCGCGACAAACAGGTTGCCGAAGGAGTGGCCTTCGAGCTCGCCGCCCGACCGGAAGCGATGACGGAACAGGCGCGAAAGCAACTGCTCGTCCTCGCTAAGCGCAACCATGCAGTTACGCAGGTCGCCGGGAGGCAGCATGTTGAAGTCCTTGCGGAGCCGCCCGGATGAGCCGCCGTCATCGGTTACGGTGACTATTGCCGCCAGGTCGCTGATCAGCCCTTCCACCGCAGGGCTCGTGCCCGAACCGCTGGATGTGGTGAAGCGCTTGAGCCCGCGCAAAAGCGTGGACAGCCCTGTACCGCCGCCAAGCGCAACGACGCGCAGCCCGGCGGCTGCACCAAATATTGAAGACGGAGGCGGAGACGGAGGCGGGGCCGAAGAAAGGGGCGACAGCAAGGGTGCATTCGCACCTGCCACGCCGAAAGGAGCGGCTGCAGAAGCCGCGATGAGTTCCGGGTTAGATTGCTTCCGGATAAAGCAACTCGGTAAAGCGGGGATCGTCAGCCATGGGACGGAAATCGACATCGCTGCGGGCTTGGACGCGGCAGTGGGGGTTCAGGGCGATCGCGCGCTCCAGGTGATGAAGGCAGCCTTCGGCCTGACCGGTAATGCCGTGAAGCACGGACAGGCCGTAGTGGACGTAGTCAAGTTGGTCGTCCCCGGTCAGAATGGCTTCGAGCTGGTCTCGCGCTTCCTCGTAGTCGCCATTGTTGATGCAGGCCACGGCATAGTCGTACTGCTCGGACAAGGTTTGGAAGTGGAGCTCGCCGCGCTGCTGCTCGAGCTGGCGCTGGCAGGCCTGGCGATACACCGTTGCGCGTTCACGAACCTCGGGAGGGGCGCCGTCACCCAGGCCCGCGAAAGCGGCAAGCGCTTCATCAAAGCGGCCCGACTGCATGTGCTGGAGCGCGGCACTGTAGGCTCCCAGCGCTTCTCGTTGAGCGTTGTTCGCGAACGGGTGCACCTTGGCGGCAAGGGTCTTGGGGGAGCTCAGGGTCTTGGACATGCGGGCGGCCTTGTGCCTCCATGCGAGGGCTGGTGCCGCACACAACCTGCAGTGGCGGAGGATGGGGCGTCGCGGAAAAGCCGCTTGCCTCGTTTTATACCTACAGGCGGGCGCGCCGTCAAATTACTTTCGATTCCTGCGGGCCGGTATGCGGCGATGGGCTTTCGTACACGGAGGGATTCAGACTCGGATCGTTGTACATCTTCAGCTGCCGGTACACCTTGAAGCCGCGCTCGGAGGAGAGGACGCGCCGCCACAGCCGCTCCAGCGCAAGCTCGAGATCCGACCGCTGCTCCACCAGGATCGTCAAGCGCTCCGCATTGCGAGCCGCGTGGCCTGCCGGCGCGTCCCGGCGGCTCAACTCGCAGCGCGTGTGGAAGATTTTCAGCGCCAGGATCGACAGGCGGTCGATCATCAGGCCGGGGCTTTCAGAATGCAGTTCGGCCTCAGGATGGGGCAAGCCAAGGGGTCGCAGGGAAGCGAGCAGGGCCAGGTCGCAGCCCTCGGCCAGATCGTTGCGGCGCTGGTTGACGCGGTCGATGGCACGTTTTTGCGCTGCCAGTTCCTCGTCCGGCAAGCCGGGCGCACGCGCCGCGTCCTCGATATGCCAAAGCTCAAAATTGGCCCGGTGCTGCGACAGCACCAGCACTTCAAACTTGCCTGCGGCAGGCGCTTGTGCCCTGTCGTCCTCATGCCATAACCGCGTGGCATGGTCGTGGAGCGCGGTGATGGGCGGGAGGGGAGGCTGATGCATGGCGCAACGCTTAGAATAAGCGCGGGCCGTGCCGGAAGCAACGCGGCTTGTCCTTACCCGGCCGACTCCCTCG
>CAXTYP010000044.1:0-13152 GCA_964248435.1 uncultured Acidobacteriaceae bacterium
TGATCGTCAACGCCTCGGCCAAATAACCTGGGAGCGTGAAGCCGGCGGAAGCGATGCCAGCGGCTGGACCGCGGAACGCGTGAGCGGGACCTTTCGGCGGGCGCTGTGCTCGCTGGCCAACTCGCTGGCCCATGCGCCGGCGGGAGAGCCGATGCCGGCCTGAACAGGAAGGGGCGCTCTTGGCAGCAGACATGGCTGCTTATCTCGATCGCCCGTTCAACAAAGGGACAGTGTCCATTCTCGGTCTCGCCCCAGGAATCACTTTCACGCCCGTTGCGGCCTGTACGGGCACGTACGCGTGGCAGCCGACTGGGCCGGAGCGGTGCCGTACCGCGGCGATGACCGCTCCCAGCTATGCCGAGCCTCGAACTTTTACACGCCGGTGAGGTCCGGCGATACGTGCTTCGGCATATCCGATCTTTTGAAGTCCTCAGGACTCCCATCGAACAAAGTTCAACTTTCTGCTGACCCCTGCATCCAAGTACGGACGGGCGCACCGCTTTGCCCGAACCCCCATCTTGGAGCTTGTGTGTCGCAAGGATGGAAAGGCCGTGCATCGGCCTGTTTATACACGTCACTTGCCGCCGTAATTGTTTGCGCGCCTGCTGTATCGCGGGCGCAGTTCGGGTCGGGCGGCGGATCCGTCCAGTCGCTGCCGTCGCCCACCACGGTCTCGCAACAACAGGTGGCGACTTCCACCTACCAGGGCAGCGTCGGCGATGAGCCAGTTGTGCCGGGCGTGTTGCCACTCTCGCTCAACGACGCGGTGGCTCGCGGACTTCGACACAATCTCGGGCTGATCCTGACGACCAACAACCAGCTGGCAGCGCGTTCGACGCAGCTTTCGCAGTTGCAGAGCCTGCTTCCAACCATCAACGTCAACATCAAGGATGCGGTGCAGGAAACAGACCTGCAGGCTCAGGGCCTGCGCATCCCCGGTTTTCCGACGATCATCGGTCCTTACGGCTACCAGGACTTTCGAGCCACGCTCGATTGGACTCTTGTGAGTGTGGCCTCAATCCGCAACTACATCGCGGCCCGGCACAACTTCGCCGGGGCCAGGCTGGCGCTTGAGGATGCGCGCAACGAGGTTGTGCTCAGCGTCGGCAATGCGTACTTGCTGGTGATCGCGGACGCGGCGCGCGTCGTTTCCACACAAGCACAGGTCGATACGTCCAAGGTTTCTTTCGACCAGGCCCACCAGCAGCACCTGGCCGGCACCTCGCCGCTGCTGGACGAGCTTCGGGCGCAGGTGGACTACCAGACCCAGCAGCAAAGTCTGGTGCAGGCGCAGGCGACGCTTGAAAAGGACAAGCTGGCGCTGGCGCGGGTCATTGGGCTGCCGGTAGCGCAACAGTTCGCGCTGACCGATGTGGCGCCGTTTGCTCAACTGGACACCCTCGACCCCGATGCAGCCGTGGCGCAGGCGCTTGGAAACCGCAAGGACCTGGCCAATTTCGAAGAGCAGCTCAAAGCCGCCGACGCCGCAAAAGGCGCGGCCAAGGCAGAGCGCTACCCAACCGTGGCATTCAGCGGCGATTACGGCGACATCGGCGTGAATGTGCGGCACTCGCACGGCACGGGCGATGCAACGGGAACGCTTGACATCCCGGTGCTCGAAGAAGGCAAGATTCGAGGCGACGAGGCTTCGGCCCAGGAGCAGCTGGAAGCCAAGCGTGCGCAGCTGAGCAACCTCCGTGGGCAGATCGCCCAGGACGTGCGCGACAGCATTCTTGATATCCAGTCGGCGCAAAAGCAGGTATCGGTGGCCCAAAGCAATGTGGGGCTGGCCACCGAGGCCTTGAGCGAAGCGCAACAGCAGTATGCGGCCGGGGTATCCGACAACCTGTCCGTATCGCAGGCGCAGCAGCAGGTGGCGCAGGCCGACGACCAGTACATCGCAAGCCTGTACCAGCACAACGTGGCCAAGTTATCGCTGGCGCGTGCACTGGGTGTGGCCGATACACGACTGAACACTTACGTGGGAGGGAAGTAGCGTGGCAGAGCAGGCATTGGAAACAGACGCCGGACGGAAACAGGGTGAAAACGGTGAAGACGGCAACGGCAAGGATAAACCGCGAGCCAAGTCGCGCCGCCGTTTCATCATCATCCTGGTAGTGGCGATCCTGCTGGTGGGCGCCGGACTTTTCTATTGGCACTCCACCTTTTATGAGGACACGGACGACGCGCAGATCAACGGGCACCTGATCCAGATTTCTTCACGCATCGCCGGCAACGTTGTCAATGTACCGGTGCTCGAAAACGAGCGCGTCAGGGCCGGTGATGTGATCGTGGAGCTGGACCCCAGGGATTTTCAAACCGCGGTGCAGCAGGACGAGGCGAACCTGGCGGCAGCCGAGTCCAACCTCCAGTCGAACACCGTCAACATCCCGGTGACCACGGTCAGCGTGAACAGCAACCTTGCCGCGATCGCCTCCACGCTTGCGCAGGCAAATGAGTCGGTGGTGCAGGCCCAACAACAGATGGAGGCCAGTCGTTTCGCGATTGCCCAGGCCGACGCCAACTACATCAAGGCCAAACTGGACGTGGAACGTTATACGCCGCTGGTGCAACGCGACGTGATCTCAAAGCAGCAGTTCGACCAGGCAGTGGCCACCGCGAAGGCGGATGAAGCAGCGCTGGCGCAGGCGCGGCAGACTGCCGCCGGAGCCGAATCGGCTGTGCGCATCGCGCAGGACCGGGTGGTACAGACCAGGGCGCAACTGCAAAACGCGAAAACAGCCCCTGAGCAAATCCGGATCCAGAAAGCCAAAACAGCCCAGGCTGCCGCGCAGGTGGAGCAGAACCGGGCCGCGCTCGCGCAGGCCCAACTCAACCTGGGCTATACGCGCATCGTGGCACCGGTTGACGGCATCATTACGCGCAAAAGCGTCGAGGTTGGCCAGAACATTTCGGTCGGGCAAAACATCACTACGCTGGTTTCGCTCAATGACATCTGGGTCACAGCCAACTTCAAGGAGACGCAGCTGAACCACATGCACGCGGGCCAGCCTGTTACGTTCGGGGTGGATGCCCTTGGCGGGCGCATCTACGACGGCGTGGTGACGCAGATCGGCGGCGCAACCGGCTCTGTTTTAAGCCTGTTTCCGCCGGAAAACGCGACCGGCAACTATGTCAAGGTGGTTCAGCGTGTGCCCGTGCGGATCGACCTGAAAGACAAAAGCGAAGACCGCGAGCACCTGCTGCGGCCTGGTCTCTCGGTGGAGCCGAAGGTGACGATCAAGTAACGCACCGCCGTTTCACGGGAAGCGGCTTCCGCCCGGCAAAGCCGCTTCCGTGCCCTTTCCCCGTCTGCTGCGACTCGCGTCGACGATGGCGTAAGCTGCATCTAGCAACCACAGCCGGATCCATTTCATGCCAAAGGTTGAAGCGTAGTTTCGGAGTTGCCCGTGATGCCCTTTTCCCATCTCTTTCTCGCTCATGCTTACCTGGTGTTGTTTGTTTGGGTATTGACAGAGCAGATGGGCATCCCCATTCCGGCAGCGCCCCTGCTGCTCACAGCCGGTACGCTGACGGCAACCCACGAACTTCACCTGCTGCCAGTCCTGGGTGCCATCCTGCTGGGTTCGCTGGTCAGCGACATCTCGTGGTACTTTCTGGGCAAGCGCTACGGCAACCGGGTGATTCGGCTGCTGTGCCGCTTTTTGCCGCAGCGCGACACCTGCGTGCAGCGCACCAATGGGTACTTCAGCAAGCATGGTGCGAGTACGCTGCTGGTGAGCAAATTTTTGCCCGCGCTCAACACCATGGCGGGTGCCATCGCCGGGCAATCCGGCATGGATTTCCGCTTGTTTCTGTTGTGCGACGCAGGCGGTGTCCTGTTGTGGGCGCTGGCGTTCGTGGTTGGTGGCCGCTTTGCCGGCGACCTGCTGAAAGCTCATCCCAATGCGCTGGCCTGGGTGGCGCACTTTGCCGTGGGCCTGTTTGCGCTTTTGCTGGTCGGCTTTATCGTGCAGCGGTGGGTACGCCGGCGCCGTTCGCTTGCCGAAATCCGCACCGACCGGCTTTCGCCCGAGGATCTCCACGCGATGGTCGAGTCCGGGGAAGCGCCTTTTATTGTCGACCTGCGGCACCCGCTCGATTACCTGCCCGACCCGCGAACCTTGCCCGGTGCCGTCATCATGACCCCGGACCGGCTGATCGAAGGAGTGGCGTTGATCCCTCGCGACCGGGACGTGGTGTTGTTCTGCACCTGCCCGAACGAGGAAACGGCGGTACGCATGGCATTGACCATTCAAAAAATGGGTGTGGTGCGTGTGCGCCCGCTGCTGGGCGGCTTTGACGGTTGGCGCGAGCTCGGCTTTCCCCTGGTGCCGATCGTGGAAACTTCGCCGGCCAGGCTTGCAACAAACGATGCCGTGGGCGTCGCTTGATGCTCGCCAGGCAGGGCGCGTCACCCAGCGGTAAGCGCTGACGGTACTCTTACCGCGGGGGTGTTACCTGTGCTAACGTGCCCTCTGGGGTGAATGGAAGCGCGGGTACGTTGGCCTCCCATACCCCTGACCCCAATCTCCCCTGAGAGCTCCATCCCCATGAGCTGGACTGAAACCTACCACTGCGATGTATGCGGCAAAGCCAAAACCGACACCGGCGGCCATTGGTGGCTCGCCTGGGTGGGCACCACCGCGGGCGAGCCTGCATCTGAAGGCGAACCGATGCTGAAGATGACCGGCTGGAACCACACCCTGGCGCATGCAGCCGAGGTGAGGCACCTGTGTGGGGCGCGCTGCTCTCAAACGCTTCTGGACCGCTGGATGAGTAGCGAGGGGTCGTAATTTGGACCTCCCAGGAAAGAGCTGCTTGCATTCCTTGGTGGATAAAGATTCCCAGGCGGAGTCAAGAGACAAAGGCGCCTTTAGGCCGGGCAAACGGTGCGCGCCGTTTCGGGTCGGGTAGCCCGGACGGGGGCGGCTGCTTCGTGGCGCGATGGGTTGCGTGGGCGCACCCGGTCAAAGTAGTCCGGGTTTCGAAGTTCGCGCCTGAAGCCTGCTCCCTTAAACTAGGCTTGGTGGCGCCTGCTCCTTTCGCCACGGGAGAACTAGTGGCATACAACGACTTACGTGCGTGGATCAAGGCGATGGACCGCGCCGGTGAGCTGAAGCGGATTCGCGAAGAAGTGGATCCGATCCTGGAAATTGCGGAGATCACGGACCGTGCCTCGAAAGCAGGCAAGCGAGGCGGCACGCCGGGCGGTCCCGCGCTTTTGTTTGAGCGGATCAAGGGGTATCCGGGCGCGCGCGTGCTGATGAACCAGTTCGGCTCGGAAGCGCGGATGAAACTGGCGCTGGATGTCGATTCTCTTGACCAGGTGGCGGGACGGATCCGCGCGCTGCTGGAGCAGAAGTCGCCCGAAGGCCTGATGGACAAGCTGAAGCTGCTGCCCAAACTGGCGGAGGTAGGCAAGTTTTTCCCGAAGACGATTCCCGCGAAGCAGGCGGCATGCAAGGAAGTGATCAAGATCGGCGCGCGTGGCGACCGGATCGATGTGCTGGAGTTTCCAGTGCTGCAGTGCTGGCCGCTCGATGGTGGGCGCTACATCACGCTGCCCTGCGTGGTGACGCGCGACCCGAAAAACGGCAAACGCAATGTGGGCATGTACCGGATCCAGGTGTATGACGGGCAGACCACAGGCATGCACTGGCAACGGCAGAAGAACGCGGCCGAGCACCTGCGCGACCGCCTGCGCGCGCAGGCCGGCGACACTGCCGCCCAGGTCGCGCACATGGCCCAAACCGCCGGGGGCACGACAAAGGCCGCCGGAATGAAAACGGCTGCGCCGTCCGCGACCTATACCAAGCAGCTCGCCGACAGGCTGGAGGTCGCGGTCGCGATCGGCACGGACCCGGCGACGACCTTTTCCGCCATTGTGCCCGCACCACCCGAGGTGGAGGAGTACATCGTTTCCGGCTTTCTCCGGCAAAAGCCGCTGGAGCTGGTGCAGTGCGAAACGGTGGACCTGCAGGTACCGGCACATGCCGAGATCATCCTTGAAGGCTTCGTCAAGCTCGATGAGCTGCGAACCGAGGGCCCCTTCGGCGATCACACCGGCTTCTACACCATGGAAGACGACTACCCGGTCTTTCACATCACCGCGATCACCCACCGGCGCGACCCGATTTACTCAGCGACGATCGTCGGCAAGCCGCCGATGGAGGACGCCTGGATGGGCAAGGCCGTCGAACGCATCTTTCTTCCGCTGATGAAGCTCACCCTGCCCGAAATTGTCGACATCAACCTGCCGGCCGAGGGTGTGTTTCACAACATCATGGTGGTCTCCATTCGCAAAAGCTATGCCGGGCATGCGCGCAAGGTCATGAACGGCATCTGGGCCCTCGGCCAGGCCATGTTCACCAAGTGCATCATCGTGGTGGACGAGGATTGCGACGTGCAGGACCTGGGCGAGGTCGTTTTGCGAACTGCCAATAACATCGATCCGGAGCGTGATGTCCAGTTCACTCTGGGCCCGGTCGACTCGCTCGACCACGCTTCGCGCCTGCCGAACTTCGGCTCCAAGATGGGCATCGACGCCACCCAAAAATGGGCCGCCGAAGGCTTCCAGCGCGTGTGGCCGCCCATGATCGCCATGGACAACGCCACCAAAGCCCGCATCGACGCGATCTGGGGCAAGCTAGGTATCGAGTAAGGACCAAAGACCCCCTACGCGGGAGGCGCCCACTTCGTGGGGTGTGTACTTCAAGTCAAAAGCCTCCCTCAGCACTACGAGGGAGGCTTTTGACTTGAACAAGGACCCGTCCCGAAGGGACCGCCAGCCGCGCAGGCGGTTTTCGCGCTTAGCGCGACAGCGCGTCGTCCGGGAAGCGGGGGATACCGAAGTGGCCGCGCAGGTGGAGCAGGTCGAGGGTGCGGATATCGCCGGAAACGGTAATGAGGTTGACGTTGGTGGGGCCGGCGAGCAGGATGGCGGCACCGGCGAAATTAGGGCCGTTGTTTTCAAGCCACACGTCGGTGCGGCCGGGGCCGCTGGGGATGAGCGGGCCGGTAGCGCCCTGGCCGGAGGGCAGGCCGGTGCCGGCGGCATCGGGAAATTTGTTGGCCGTAACGACATGCTTCCAGCCAAGCGAGTTGTACTGGGCGCGGATCGCTTCAAGCGCGGAAGGATCGTAGCTGCCGGACGAGAATCGGTACAGGTGGACGGCGATGCCATTGAGCCGCGCAATGGTCCCGCGTGTCTGGTCATCGAGACCGGCAAAGTTGCCGGCCAGCGCGAGCATGGAGCGGTCAAAGGTGAAGTCGGTGTGCCAGGACGCCTGCTGGCTGAGCGCGGTGAGCCCGAGGGGTACCAGGGTCAGGGCATTGATCGGCGGCGCGGGCGGCGGTGCATAGCCAAAGCCCGGCGGCGGCGGTGCCTGCTGACCCTCGACCCCGGTTTGCTGGGCGAGGGCACCGGCACCGATGGCAGCGGAAAGCAGGAGTGGGATTACGCGAAACAGGCGCATACGGGAAACCTCTCCCATAGGAACCCGCCATGGCGCGAACTGTTGTGCTTTTTAGTCGACCTGTTTCAAAGCCGAGCAGAAAACCAGAACCTGCCGGTACTTCAAGCTTTCCATCGCATAGCACCTTTTGAAATCCCACTCAACTCTTTGTGGGTCCATCGTATACTCGATCCATGTCGATCGTGCGCAATATTCAGGGCGTGGCCAAGGGCATGAGCATCACCTTCGGGGAGATGTTTCAGCCGACCGAAGTGGAGAACTACCCGGACGGCCCGGGGCCGACTCGCGGCGCGGTGTTGCAGGAGCGCTTCAGGGGCGCGCACGTGTTGCAGCGCGATGAGAACGGCCTGGAAAAGTGCGTTGCCTGCTTTTTGTGCGCGGCAGCCTGCCCGGCCAACTGCATCTACATCGAGGCTGCGGAGAACACGGCCGAAACGCGCATTTCAAGCGCCGAGCGCTATGCCAAGGTCTACAACATCGACTACAACCGGTGCATCTTTTGCGGCTACTGCGTGGAAGCCTGCCCCACCGACGCGATCACGCACGGCCATGGGTTTGAGCTGGCCAGCTTGAACGCCGGGACCCTGGTGATGCGCAAGGAAGATATGCTGACGCCCAACCTGGGGCTACCCGGGGTTGCGGCCAGCGGCGCGGATTCGGTCAAGTAAAGACCCGAGGTGTGCAAGCAGCGGTTCCCGTCCTGGGAGCCGCTGCTTTTTGTTTGCGGTCGCATCCAATACGGCGGAGGAGCGCGAACGATGGCAACAGTGCGGGTATTTGCACGGGTCAAGGCGAAAGACGGCAAGGAGCGCGAGTTGCGCGAACAGCTGCTTGAACTGGTAAAGGCAAGCCGGACCGAAGAGGGCATTGAGCTATACGAGCTGTTTGAGACTACGGACGGCGGCGAGTTCCTGTTCAGCGAGCAGTACGCCGGGCCCGAAGAGTTTGAAGCGCACAAGAGCTCGGAGCATTTCAGGCAGGGAAGCGCGGCGATGCAGCCGCTGCTTGACGGCGAGCTGACGATCTGGGTGGTCGATCCGGTAGAGCCGGTTCTGTAATTGACCTGCCTGTATTTCCGTCCGCGAGTGCTGCACCGTCTAAAATAAAGGGTGGCCCAAACCCTCATGCCTGACCCCCTCCGCCTGCTCCATGAACGTGTCCTGGTGTACGACGGTGCGATGGGCACCAGCATCCAGCTGCACTCGCCCACGGTCGACGACTACTGGGGCAAAGAAGGCTGCAACGAGCTCCTGGTGTTGTCGCGGCCCGATATCATCCGCGGCATCCACGCGAGTTACTTCGAGGTGGGTTGCGATGTGGTCGAGACCAACAGCTTCGGCTCGACGCGCGTGGTGCTGGACGAGTACGAGCTGGGCGATCGCACACGAGAGTTAAATGTCGCCGCCGCCCGGCTGGCGAAAGAAGTGGCGCGCGACTTTTCCACGCCCGACAAGCCCCGATTTGTTGCCGGATCGATCGGTCCTACGACCAAGCTGCCGTCACTCGCGCACATCGGCTACGACGCGATGGCGGCCATGTATCGCGAACAGGCCGAAGCGCTCATCGAGGGCGGTGTGGACCTGTTGCTGATCGAGACCTGCCAGGATCTGTTGCAGGCCAAGATAGCGCTGGCGGCCTGCGACGACGCAATGCGCGCGGCCGGCAAGCGCCTCCCGGTGCAGATGCAGGTGACGCTGGAGGCTACGGGAACCATGCTGCTGGGATCCGAGATCGGCGCGGCGCTCGCGGTGGTTGAATGTTTTGAGCCGGACATTATCGGCCTGAACTGCGCGACCGGACCCGCGGAGATGAACGACGCGGTGCGCTTTCTGTGTCAGAACTCAACGCGCGCTATCAGTGTGCTGCCCAACGCAGGGCTGCCGCAAAACGAGGGCGGCGTCGCTGTTTACAAGCTCACACCGGCGGAACTGGCCGCGTACCATCGCCGGTTTGTAACCGAGTACGGCGTGCAGGTGGTGGGTGGCTGCTGCGGGACGACACCCGAGCACCTGCGCGCGGTAGTGGAGGCCGTTAAGGATGCGGTGCCGGCCCGTCGCGAAAACAAGCCCCAGGGTGTGGCCGCGAGTGCTTTTTCCGCGACGCCGCTTGAGGTAGACGGGCAGCCCGTCATCATCGCCGAAGAGATGAATACGACCACGCGCGTGGCGCACTTTCGCGACATGGTGCGGGGCGGCGACTACGACGGCATTCTTGCCATGTCCAAGCGGCTTGCGGCGGAAGGCTCGCAGATGCTCGACCTGTGCTGCGCAATCGTCGGCGAGGATGAAAAGGGGTACATGAACGCGGTGCTTGAAAAGATTGCGACGCGCGTGAGTGTGCCGATCGTGATCGACACGACCGAGGCCGATGTACTCGAAGAAGCTTTGAAACGCGTGCCCGGCAAACCCCTGATTAACTCGGTGAACCTGGAAGACGGGGAAAAACGCACCAGTAAAGTCTTGCCCATGGCAAAGCGATACGGCGCGGCCGTGGTGGCGCTGACGATCGACGAGGACGGCATGGCGCTGACGGCGGACAAAAAAGTCGCGGTCGCCAAACGTATCTACGAGATGGCCACCGAGCGCTACGGCATGCGCGGAGAAGACATCCTGTTCGACCCGCTGACCCTGCCCATCTCAACCGGCCAGGAAGATTACCGCGACGCCGGCATGCAAACGCTCGAGGCAGTTGCGCGCATCAAGCAGGAGCTGCCGAAAGCGAAAACCATTCTCGGTGTCAGCAATATTTCTTTCGGGCTGAATGCGTATGCGCGGCGTGTTTTGAACAGCGTCTTTTTGAAGGAGGCTGTGGATCGCGGGCTCGATGCCGCCATCGTGAACTACGCAAAGATCTACCCGCTTTACAAAATACCCGAGCGCGAAGTGGAGCTCGCGCGCAAGCTGATCTTTCGCGACACGTCGGAGGGCGATCCGCTCCAGGGCTACATGGGCTACTTTGCCGGGCTCGATCCAACCGCCAAGCAAGATGAGATCGCGGTCGAGTCGTTGTCGCTCGAAGACCAGCTCAAGCAACTGATCATTCGCGGCGAGCGCTCATTGGGGCAGGGCGCGGACAAGCAGTCGCTCGAGGACGTGATCGCCACGGCGCTCCGAACCTACACACCGCTCGAGTTGATCAATACCGTGCTGCTGGACGGGATGAAGACTGTGGGCGACCTGTTCGGTGCACGCAAAATGCAGCTGCCCTCGGTGCTCGACTCGGCCGCCGTGATGAAGGCCGCCGTTGCCTACCTGGAGCCCAGGATGGAGCGCGTCGAAGGCACCCAGAAGGGCACCATCGTGCTGGCGACCGTCAAGGGCGACGTGCATGACATCGGCAAGAATCTCGTCGATATCATCCTGTCGAACAATGGCTACAAGGTCGTCAACCTCGGGATCAAGCAGCCGGCCGACGTCATCATCAAGGCGGCGCAGGAGCACAAAGCCGACGCAATCGGCCTGAGTGGTCTGCTGGTGAAATCGACGCTCGAGATGAAGTACGTCATCCAGGATTTGCAGCGGCTCTCGATGACGACGCCCGTGATCTGCGGCGGCGCCGCGCTGACACGCAAATACGTAGAGCAAGACCTGCGCCAGGAGTATTCTGCGGCAATCTTTTATGCGGAAGACGCATTCGCCGGTTTGCATGTGATGAGCGACCTGACGAGCGAGGATGGCGCGCGAGAAAAGCGAATCGAGGAAGGCAGCACGGTGAAGCTGTATCCCGTTGCGCCTCATGTCCTGGCTTCGCAGCAAGCCGTTATTGAAGGCCCCATCGTGCGTTCGGCTTCCGTCACGCCGTTGGAACAAACCCCGGTGCCACGCTTTTATGGCTGCCGGGTGCGCAAGGATTTCGATCTTGACCTGATCTTCTCCTATATAAACGAAACGGCGCTGTTCAAGAATCAGTGGCAGCTCAAGACAGCCTCGGCGGGCGACTACCTGCGGCTGGTGGAGGAGAAATATCGCCCGATCCTGGGCGACCTGAAGCGCGAGATCAAGCAGAAAGACTGGTTCTGGCCCAAGCTGGTGTACGGCTTTTACCCGGCGCAGGCTGAGGGCAATGACGTCGTCGTGTATGAGCCGGAAGATGCGGCCGCTGCCCAACCGCGCGAGCGTCTGCGCATCCACTTTCCCCGGCAGCGCGACGGCCGCAAGCTATCGATTGCTGATTACTTTCACCCGCGCAGTTCCGGGCGCATGGACGTGATCGGATTCTCGGTCGTGACCATTGGTGACCGCGCCAGCGAAGAAACAAAGAAGCTGTTCGACGCGGGCGACTTTACCCGCTACCTTTACGTGCATGGTCTCGGTGTTGAAACGGCGGAGGCGCTGGCGGAGTACGCGCATAAACTGATTCGCGAGGAACTGGGGATCGCGACAGAGGACGCGCCCGAGATCCGCGACCTCTTTCATCAGAAATATCGCGGCTCCCGGTACTCCTTCGGCTACCCGGCATGCCCGAATCTTGAGGACCAGACCAAGATCTTTGAGTTGCTGCGGCCGGAGGAGAATATCGGTGTTCGCCTGACCGAGGGCTTTCACCTGGAGCCCGAGCAAAGTACCAACGCGCTGGTCGTGCACCATCCGCAGGCCAAGTATTTCGTCGTGTAGGCTGGCAGGCAATTACGGGGGAAGCTGGAATACTGGAAAGAAAGGCGCGCCCTCGTGGTGCGCCTTTCTTTGTTTCAGCAGTCTGTCTCCAGGAGCTCACCCCATGCTGCCGCCCACAACCCCATCGACATTTCTGCAACAGGCTTTCACCGCGGCTCGTGCCGCAGGCCATATCTACCCTGAGTACGCCGCATGCGAAGCAGCGCTGGAGTCCTCGTGGGGCCACTCCGCGCTTGCGCAGCAGGCCAACAACCTGTTCGGGCAAAAGCAGTCGCATCCGCCGCGCGGCCACTCGCTCACACTGCCCACGCGCGAATGTCTCCATGGCGCGTGGGTCACCGTGCAGGCCCAGTGGATGGTCTTTGGCGATTGGCAGGACTGCTTTGCGCATCGCATGACTCTGCTGCGCGCTCTCCAGCAAGGCTACCCGCACTACCGCGCAGCCCTGGCTGCAAAAACAGGCGAGCAGTTTGTTGTGCAGGTTTCCAAAAGCTGGGCGACCGACCCGGAACGGGCCGCCAAGGTCTTGAGTGTGTTTCGCGAGCACGTCCCGGCGCTCAACCTGCAAACCGTCTAGGCCGGCTGCGGTTCCCCCTTGCGTGCGGGCTGTGCTTTGACTTCCTGCCGCAGGGCAGCTTCGCGAATCGGTTTTTCATACAGCAGCAGTTCAGTTGCCTGTAGGTGAGGGTTCGCGTGGAACCAGCGTTGGCACGCGTTGTCGTTCAGCAGGTTCAGCAATGCCATCAGCGACATGCCCTGGTGATGCGCCATCCACTCGCGGACCAGGCGGGGCCGTTCGCGCCCTTGCGTGTAATCGACCGCTTCATACAATCCGTAAGCGCCGCCCCAACCAGCCCGGGCCATGGCATGGAGATTGCGCAGGGCCTCGTCGCGGTCGATTCCAATCGCCAGAAAGCTCGCATACGGCGCGACTACAGGGCCTGCAGTCGCGTCCCACTTGAGCGCGATCTCCGGGATGCCAAACGCCCTGTAATGATAGTGGCCGCTTTCATCCACCTCGGCGTAACCGGACTCTGAAATACCCCATGGCAGCCGGTGTT
>CAXTYP010000045.1:0-12981 GCA_964248435.1 uncultured Acidobacteriaceae bacterium
CTGGCGCAGGTTGCCCGCGGGCTTCGTGTGTGCGTCGGCCGGCGCATGCAGATGAGCCGCATGCGAACGGGCATTGCTGCCTTCGTCAGGCGCGGGGATCGGCTGCGCCTCAACGGCCGCAGCATCTGCTTCGTGCATCGCCTTTGCGTCGGTGCTGTGCTTCGCGTGCTTATCCGGGTGTGCGTGTGTCTGTGACATGAATCAAGCTCCTTTTTCTTCCGGTTCTGTTTCGGTTCCGAGGATGTATTCGACGGAGTCCGGCGATGGCTGCACAGCGCTGGTGTCCGTCGCGGTGTCGCCGAAGTCGCGCGCCCCATAGTCGTAGTCGGTACCGCCCTCAAAGGCCTGCTTTTCAGCCGGCACAGCCGTGCGCTCGTCCTCGTTCAACCCCCAACCCTGCTCATGCGCGTACTCGCTCGATGAGCTTCGCGTGCGGTCGGTGAAGCCCAGCGGCTCCCGCTCCGATTGTGCCGGTGCCTGCTCGTCTGCCATCTTCAACATCTCTCCCACTAAGATGGGCCCGTGCTCGCGCGAGTTAGCCCGGCGGGGCAGACAGATGCCGCGACAGGAAGTCGGCGCAGGCCAACAGCAAGCGAGGCTGCGCGGCTGATGAAAACCAGTGCGTCTCCCCCGGAAAGATCTCGGTCTGCTGCGGCACCCTATGCTCGGTAAGCGCGTCGCGCAGCCGGTACGCCTCTGAAACCGGGACCACCGTGTCCCGGTCGCCATGCAACACCAGCACCGGCGCCATGGCCGGAGACAGACGGTGGTCCCACCCCGGCGGCAGCCCGCCCGAAAGCTCCACCGCGGCGCGGATACGCCGGTTCTGCGCCGCCAGTGCCACCGCCAGGTAGCCGCCCAGCGAGATGCCTAGCACCCCGATCCGGTCCGGGTCAACGGCCGGCCGGCCCGCGATCGCGCTCACCGCATCGTCGATCGCCGCCAGCCAGGCGGGGAAGTGCTTCCCGTCCAGAATCGTTTCTGCCGTCGCGCGCTGTGTTCCGGTTTTGTCGAAGTAGTGCGGCGCATACAGCCCCATGCCGAACTGCCGGATTGTCGGCGCGAACCGCTGCAGCCAGTACGACACCGCGCCGCCTGAACCGTGCAACAACAGCAGCGCGGGCCGCCGTTGGCCGTCCCCTGTTTCCACTGCATCCATGCGGATGCTCTGAGCCCCGCTCCGGTACGTCTCCACCCCTATAAGGATGCTCGGCGGCTCCCCGTATACCTTCGCTACACGTTGAATTTGAAAAACAGGATGTCGCCGTCCTTTACAACGTACTCCTTGCCTTCCGAGCGCAGCAGGCCCTTTTCCTTGACCGCCGCTTCGCTGCGGAGCGCGAACAGATCGTCCGACGCATAGCAATCGGCCTTGATAAAGCCTTTTTCAAAGTCCGAATGGATGACCCCGGCTGCGCCCGGTGCTTTGGTCCCCCGCCGAATCGTCCACGCGCGCACCTCCTGCACCCCGGCTGTGAAGTAAGTAATCAGGTCCAGCAGCCGGTACGCCGAGTGGATCAGCCGATTCAGCCCCGGCTCTTTGAGACCCATATCTGCCAGGAACTCCAGCCGCTCGTCCGGCTCCAACTGCGCAATTTCGCTTTCAAGCGCACCGCAGATGCTCACCACCTGGCTTCCTTCCTCCGCGGCTCTCGCTTCCACCGCCGCCGTGTAAGCATTGCCGGTCGTCAGGCCTGCTTCATCCACGTTGGCGACGTATAACTGCGGCTTGGCGGTGATCAGGAACAGTTCGCGCGCGATCCCTTTTTCGTCTTCCGTCAGCTCCGCAGTGCGCGCGGGCTTGCCGGCATTGAGCGCGGCCAGCAGCTTTTGCAGCACCGCGTACTCGGCCTTTACCTTGTGATCGGTCGAGGATTTGGCCGCGCGTTCGGTTTTCGCGAAGCGCTTTTCCACCGTGTCCAGGTCGGCGAGCAGCAGCTCGGTGTTGATGATGTCGATGTCGTGCAGCGGGTTTACGCCCCCAGCGACGTGGATCACCTCGGGATCGTCGAAGCAGCGAACCACGTGGGCAATGGCATCGGTCGCGCGAATATGGCCGAGAAACTGGTTGCCCAATCCTTCGCCCTTTGAGGCGCCTTCGACCAGCCCGGCGATGTCGATGAACTCCATCGTGGTGGGAACCAGGCTCTTCGGCTTGATCAGCGCGGCGATCTTTTGGAGGCGCTCATCCGGCACCGTCACCACGCCAGTATTCGGGTCGATGGTGCAGAACGGGTAGTTCGCGGCCTGGGCCTTGGCCGAGGTCAGCGCGTTGAAGATCGTACTTTTGCCGACGTTCGGCAAACCGACAATTCCACAGTTCAGGGGCATTCCGTTGCTGTTCCTTTTCTTTCTATTGAAGCATGCCGCCAGCGTGCGCCGGTCCTGTTCATGCCCGGTCATCGCTGGGGAACGCCCAGCCCACCATAGGTCTTGGAGGAACCATGCGGCGGTCCTCCAGCGGCTCGCCGGGGCACCCGCAGGCAGCACCAACCTGTTTCGCCTTGACAGCCGCGAAATCATGTTCATAGAATCGCGTTCGTTGGAAACGTTACCAGTCTGGCCGCATCCTGCTGTTGCAGCGGAGGCACAGGAGCCAGGTGAATGGAACAGCGATGCCGTTTGTTCCCTCACAGGTGCTTTTCAGGAGGATCCACCATGTCTCGTCTCGTCGCCATCTCAACTCTGCTTCTCGCCTCGTCGTCGGCCGGTTCGCTTTCTTCGCGGGCCGTCGCCCAGGCCGGGACGCCGCCGACGCTCGCCGCGCAAACGCAAGCCGGCGTCGACGAGATGCAGAACCTTTACACCCCTTCGACCGGCCTGTACCAGGGCACGAACTGGTGGCCCTCCGCGAACGAGTTGACGACGCTCGCCGACTACGCCCAGTTGACACACACAACGGCCTACAACGGTGTGTTTGCCAATACGTTGAAGCTGGCACCGAACCAAAACGCTGGCTTCCTGAACAACTTCTACGATGACGAGGGCTGGTGGGCACTGGCCTGGATCGCGGCGTATGACCAGACTGGCAACCAACAGTACCTGGCGACCGCGAACTCGATCTTTACCGACATGACGGGTGGATGGGACTCTACCTGCGGCGGCGGAATCTGGTGGAGCAAGGACCGCGCCTACAAGAACGCGATTGCCAATGAACTCTTTCTGTCAGTCGCGGCCCACCTTGCCAATCGGAGCGCCTCGAGTGACCAGGCCGGCTATCTTTCCTGGGCCAACCGGGAGTGGGCCTGGTTCCAGGGGTCAGGGATGATCAACAGCCAAAACCTGATCAATGACGGGTTGGTGACCGCGACCTGCGCCAACAACGGACAAACGGTGTGGAGCTACAACCAGGGAGTGGTGCTCGGCGGGCTCGTCGAACTGAACCGGGCGCAGGCATCGCCCGCGCTCCTGGCCACCGCAAACACCATCGCCCAGTCCGCCATCACCCACTTAACGGACGCCAACGGGATCCTGCACGACCCCGGCGAGCCGAACCTGGGAGTCGATGGGCCCCAGTTCAAGGGCGTTTTCCTGCGCAACCTGGCCGCGCTGACAGCCGTGTCGCCGCAACAAGAGTATGCGGAGTTCTCGCTGAACAACGCGGAAAGCATCTGGTACACCTCCCGCAACGCGGCCAATGCATTTGGACAGGTATGGACCGGGCCCTTTGATGCTGTCAACACCGCGAGTCAGGGATCGGCGGTAGATGCGTTTGTCGCCGCCCTGACCGACGCCGGCAATCCAACGCTCCAGGCGCTGCCCGACTTTTCACTAACGGCGTCCCCGGCGTCTTTCAATCTCCAGCCGGGCGGCTCCGCACAGTCCACTCTGACGATGGCGGCGGTTCATGGTTTCTCGAGCCCTGTCAGTTTGCGGGTCGCTGTGGTCCATGCACCGGCAGGGGTCACGGCCACGCTCGGAACCTCGACGCTCGCGCCGGGCGCACAAACCACCCTGAGCCTGCAAACGGGCAGCTCCACAGCCGGAGGCACCGTCACGATCGCGGTGACGGGAACCGGCGGCGGACTGCTGCACACCGCCTACGTGCAGCTGCTTCTGCCGGACTTCAGCCTGAGCACGACCGTGAGCACTACCCCGAGCGGGGGCGCCTCAACCCTGTATCTCAACCAGAACGGAACCGTCAGCACGGCGATCGGGGTCAGCGCTGTCAATGGATTTTCCAGCCAGGTGGCGCTTTCGGCCCAGGGTGTTCCCCCGCTGGTGGGCACCAGCTTTGCCCCGGCAGCCACAGCATCGACCAGCAAGCTTACGATCTCCGCCGGCACCGTCACGCCGACCACCAGTGGCTCGCCGCTGGTGGTTTCCGGCACCTCCGGCAACATCACCCATGCAGCGCCTACGCTGACCGTCGCTGTCAGCGCGGCGTTGGGAGAGTGTGGGCTGGGTGACGTGGTCGACCTGACAGGCAGCTACAACCTGACGGCCATTCGTTCCGATGGAACAACCTTTACCGATGGCGGGATTGACGGCGCAGGCTATGCACTATCGGGTACCGTGCTGACCGGCGGACGGGTGCTCAATGGAATTCGTTTCCACCTGGGCGCACCCAATGTGGCGGATGCCGTGTATGCGGCTGGGCAGACCGTCGCGCTGCCGCAGGGCCATTACCGCACGCTGCAGTTGATGGGCACGGGCGTGGAAGGGAGGCAGGGCAACCAGCCCGTCACGGTCGCGTACACCGACGGCACCACGGCGCAGCTGACGCTGAGCTTCAGTGACTGGTTCGGTCCAAACTTCAACGTCGACGAGGGGGAAGCGATCGCCATGCCGTACCGCAATATGGGCAGCGGCGCGGCAGACACTCACCAGGGCAATATTTACGGGTACACGTTGCTGCTGGACCACACAAAAACTGTCAAAAGCATGACCCTGCCGCAGAACCGCAATGTCATTGTGCTGGCGGCGACCTTGTCGGACCTGCCGCTGGGAAAGCAAGTCAGCCTTGCCCCCTTTTACAACGCGACCGGCATCACCGCGGACGGCACGTCGACCCCATCCAACGGCGGCGTTGACGGAGGGGGCTACACCTACTCGGCCAACCTGCTGAACGACCTCGGAGCGGGCGAAGACATCACGGTAGGCTCCTCGAACTTTCACCTGGGCCCAGTCAACGCCCCCAACGTGGTGTATGCCGCCGGGCAGACCATCGCATTTCCGAACGGGTTTTTCAACCAGCTCAAGATACTGGGAACAGGAGTCGGCGGGAACCAGGCTACCCAGATATTTACCGTCAACTATGTGGATGGTTCGTCGCAAAACGTGCAGCAAGGGTTCAGCGACTGGTTTGCAGGCCCGGGCCATGCAAATGAGTCGGTAGCTGTCGAGATGAGCTACCGCAACGGCAGCGATGGCACCCCCTCCGGCGGGCCGCTTTCCCTGTATCTCTACACGTTTGAGCTGGAACCTTCCAAGCCCATCAAGAGCATCACCCTGCCCAATAACCGTGACGTCGTGCTGTTCTCCATCACGCTTGCTCCGCCGACACTGGTGGACCTGGAATCCTACCTGTGCCCGCTGTTGTAGGCGGTACCTGCCTGGCGGCGGCTGACGAAAGGGGCAGGTCCCAGCGCGAAAGCCCGGGACCTGCCCCATCTCTCGACCAGGCCATGCCGACCGGCAACAGGAGGCATGCATCCAGCCTTGCTAGCAGGCTTTCGGACCCCGCCACACAACCGACTGCGAGCGATCGATATACATCGGGGTACCCCCCTCGGTGACCAGGGCCAGGCCGTTCGCAAAGTGGTCGGCGCTTTCATACCGCGCCGGGATGGCCAGCTTGCCGGCACGGTCAACAAAGCCCCACTTGCCGTCAAGCTGCACCGGGCAAACCCCTTCGGCAAACTCCCCCGCTTTTTCGAAGGTGCCCGCGAACGCCGGCTTGCCGTTCTTCCCGATAAAGCTCCAGGCCCCGCCTGTGTCCACGGCAGCCAATCCTTCGTTGAAGCTTTCAGCCGTGTCGAGATCCATGGGGATCACGAGCTTCCCGGCCTTGTCGATGTAGCCCCACTTGCTGCCTTTGCGCACGGGCGCCAGCCCTTCGTTGTATCCGTTCGCGCCGTCATACATCGGCTCAATGGAGTACTTCCCATCGGGGCCGATGTAGCCCCACTTGCCCCCGGTCCGCACCCGCGCCCGATCATCTTGAAAGCTTCGCGCCGACTCAAATGCCGGGGCGATGCCGTAGCTCCCATCCTTGCGGATAAAGCCCCAGCGAGCGCCCTCGCGCGCCGGCGAAAGCCCGTTGTGAAAGTTGCGCGCTTCATCAAACTTCGGCTGAATCACCACCTTGCCGGACGGGTCGATGTAGCCCCACTTGCCGGCTTCGCGAAAGGGGGCAACCCCATCGGAAAATGCCCACGCAAGGTCAAAACGCGGCGAAATGACCACCGCTCCTTTTCGGTCGATGTAGCCCCATTGGCCACACTGGTTGACCGGGTAAAGGGAGCTGCTTTCGGCCGCCTGGGCACCACCGCCCGGTGCGCAGGCCGTGACCGCTGCCCCGCCCGCCAGGTACACAAACGCGCGTCTGTTTACAAACATCGATCACCTTCTTTTCGGATAAGTTCGCCGGATCGCGACCCAACACCTCTCGTGTTCGCCGGTATGTCCGTACGACTCGAGTATCGGCACTGCTCTCCCTTTCTTGTGTGAGCCCTTTGTTAAAACTCGATGCATGCGAGCGTTCTTTAACCTTCTCCTAAACCGGCGATGCTTCCATCGGGAAAGTCCGGAGCCTCTGGTCGCGTGAAAGGGCGCGCTCCGGCATGCAAGCCCTATGTCAAGGTTTCGAGCCACACCCCTCCCCTACATCCTCCTTGCCGCGGCTGCCTGCGCAAGCGCGCACGCGCAGATCGACCGCGCGGAGATCAACGGCGTCGCCACCGATGCGAACGGCGCGCCACTGGCCGGTGTTTCCGTCACCGTCACACAAGAAGGCACAAACGCGGTCCGCAAGGTCGTGACCGACAAGGACGGCCAGTTCGTCGTTGCTTCACTCCCCGTTGGCCGTTTTCTGCTTGTCTTCGCCATGCCCGGCTTTGAGGACACGCGTGTAGCCGGCATCGATCTGCACCCGGGCGACGCGCGAACACTGAACCAGCGCTTGGCAGTGGGTTCGGTCAACGAAACAGTGTCGGTCGAAGCCGACAAGGAGGGAGCGCAGCTTGAAAAAAGCAACGCGACCTTTGGGGGCACGGTGCAATCCGTGCAGATCCGCGAGCTGCCGTTAAATGGGCGCAACATCGCCAACCTGGAGGTGCTGGCCCCGGGTGCGATCGACAGCGGCTCGGGTTCGCAGGCCTCCATCCGCTTTGTCGGGCAGGGCACCGACGACAACTTCTTCCGGCTTGATGGCGTGGACGCAAGCGGCGTGTTGCGCGAATCATTGAAGTCCGGCCTTCGGTTGCAGTTTTCCACCGAGGCTGTTTCAGAGTTCAAGGTGGACGCTGGTGCTTATACCGCGGACACGGGCGGCTCGGCCGGCGCCCAGGTCAACCTGGTATCGAAGTCCGGCACCAACGTTTTCCACGGCAGCGTCTTCGACTACCTGCGGAACAGCTACTTCGACGCACGATCGCCCATTAAAACCGCGACCCAGGCCAAGGCACCCGTCTTTCAGCTGAACCAGTTTGGCGGAAGCCTCGGCGGCCCCATCGCGCGAAACCGCACGTTCTTTTTTGTCGACTACGAGGGCTTTCGCCAAAACCTCGGTGGCGTGCCCGCGACGGGCTTTGTACCCAGCCCGGCATTTCGTACGCGTGTACTGGCGGCCCACCCTGAGCTGGCCTCGTTGGTCAACGCGTTTCCTCTGGGGCAGGTTCCTTCAGCCACGGACCCCAACGCTTATGCACTCACGACGGTGGTGCCCAGCCCCAACAGCGAAAACTCGGGCACCGTGCGCGTGGATCACCGCTGGGGCGATAAGGATTCGGCTTACGCCCGCTTCAACATCGACGATGGCTCCTCCACGAGCGCGCTGAACGCCGTAGCCGAAGCGAGTACGGTTGTGTCCCGGGTGCAAAATTTCGTGCTTGAGGAAACCCACATCAGCAGCTCGTCGCTGCTCAACGAAGCGCAGTTCGGTTTCAATCGCAACACCTATATCCAATCCCAGAACACGGGCATTCCGCTCAACGTCACGATCAGCGGCTTTACCGGGTTGGCTGAAAACTACAACAAGGCGCAGGTGGGGCAGAGCTTTTCCGGCAACGACACCGTGACCGCTACGCGCGGCGAACACACGATTAAAGCCGGCGTCGATCTCCGCTTTCCGCAGTACAACGAGGCCAACTCGCTCGACAGCACCGCGTCATACCTGAGTGAAACAGCGTTTGCGGCCAACCAGTTGAATACCTTTCAGCTGACAGCGCCCTTGCCGGACAAGGGTTTGCGCAAGGAACAACTGGCCGGCTACATCCAGGACGAGTGGAAAGCCAGCCGCGGCCTGACGTGGAACTACGGACTGCGCTACACCTACTTTTCGCCCTTTCACGAGTTGCATAACGACGCCGTGCCCTTTGATATCGCAAGCTGCGGCGGCTACTGCGCGCGCGGCTCTGCCTTCTACTTTCCAAATCACCTGGACTTTGATCCGCGTGTTTCGGTCGCATACTCGCCCGAGTCCCTTGGAGGACAAACAGTCTTTCGCGCCGGCTTCGGTATCTACCACGGCGAAGACCAGCTCGGCGACGAAGACAGCCCGGTTGTGAACACCCAGCCCTCGACGCTGCTGACTTCAAGCCGCACCATCACATATGCGTATCCCGTCAACCCGGCGCTTACACCTGTGACCGGCCTTGCGCTCACGCCGCGCTCCATGGCGCGGCACCACCCTGACGCTTACAGCGAGCAGTGGACTGCTTCCATCCAGCACGCCCTGCCAGGCGACACCGTGGTGACGCTTACCTACCTGGGCGTCAAGGGAACACATCTTTTCCGCCGCTCCTACACCAACCTGATCAATCCGCTCACCGGCCGGCGTCCGCTGCCGCAGTACCCGAGCCAAATCGATACCAAGTACAACGAAGGCGCTTCCAACTTCAACGCACTGCAGGTGAACCTGAACCGTCGCTTCCACAACGGCTTCTTTATCGCCGGCAACTACATGTATTCGCACGCGTTGAACGACGGTTCTGTCGGCTCGGGCGATTCGGTGGCGGCCGAGAACGTCAACAACTTCGCCGGCAGCTACGGCAACAGCCTGTATGACACGCGCCATAGCGGCAACATGAGCCTTGTTTACGAACTGCCCTTTGGCCGCGGCCGCCAGGACACAAGCGGCAACCGCCTGGCCAACGCGTTCGCAGGCGGCTGGTCGGTCAACACCCTGCTGATAGCGCGCGCCGGGCAGCCGGTCAACATCCTGCTGAACCGCAGCGCCACCGCGCTGCCCGACGGCAACAACGTAAACCAACGGCCCAGCCGCGTGCCCGGCGTCCCGCTGTATGTGCCTGGCCGCGCCGTGCACGCATGGCTCAACCCGCTCGCCTTTGCCGTGCCCGCGACAGGCACCTATGGCAACCTCGCCCCCAATGCAGTCACCGGCCCGCCCTTGTGGCAGGACGATGCGACGGTGGAAAAGGTGTTTCACGTGACAGAGCGGAACAATCTGGTCTTTCGTGCTGAAGCCTTCAACGTCTTTAATCGTGCACAGTATGGGCAGCCTGGCGGCAGCCTGAACGTGGCGACCTGCACAGCGGCGACCACGACCGTGTGCCCGCCGGGAACCTCGGTGGGCGCCCAGTACATTTCCGCGCCGGCAAGCTTCGGCAACATCACCTCCACGGTCAACCCGGCCGGCCTGGTCGGTACCGGCACCCCGCGTGAACTGGAGTTCGCACTTCGTATCACGTATTAGAAAAAAACACTCCGCCATCTCGGCGAATAAATCCACTTGCGTGCCCGCCATGCCGGCCAGGCGCCTACCTCGACAGAATCGGTCGGGCAGTCTATCGATAGTCAAACACCGTCGCACAACGCCCCTCCATCTGAAAGGCATACATGAAAAACATGCTTCATCTCGCCACCCTCTTCTTACTGGCCAGTACCGTTGCCGCCGCGCAGCAACCGGCTGTTTCCTCCGGCACTTCACCGCTCACCCTGTTGCGCACCACTTACCTGCCAGATGTCGTGGGCGACTTCGATCACTTCGCCGTCGATGAAAAGCGCAATCATCTTTTCGTATCCGCCGAGGTCCACCACTCGGTCGAAATGTTTGACCTGAAGACCGCTGAGCACCTCCAAAGCATCGGGGGCTTCAAGACTCCACACTCGCTTGCTTTTGACGCGGGGAAGGACGAGCTGATGGTGGCCGATGGCGGCGACTCCGCGCTGATCCTGCTGGCCGGCAGCGACCTTCACCGCACCGATCGCATTGCGTTGATCGATGGCTCCGCGACAGGGAAGGGCGACTCGCCGGACGCTGCCTATTACGAGCCGCAAACCAGGCTTTACTACATCGGCAACGGCGGCGTCTCGGCCAATCTGCCCGATTCCACCATCTCGGTCTTTTCGCCGGAACAAGGCAGGCTTGTCGACGAGATCAAGGTGCCGGGCAACAATCTTGAAAGCATGGTCGTCGACGGAAAGCGCGGCCGCTTGTATGTCAACGTGCGCGACCGCAAGCAGGTCGCCGTGATCGATCTGGCAAAGAAGCAGGTGGTCGCGACCTGGACCGCGGCGGACATGAATCGCAATACCGCGCTCACGCTTGATCCCGTCGCGGGCCGATTATTTGTTGCCGGGCGCAACCCCGGTCTGTTGTATGTGTTCGACGTCAACTCGGGCACTGTCGTCAGCACAATGCCCTGCGTCAACGTGAATGACGACATGACGTGGGACCCCGCGATGAAGCGGCTCTACATC
This sequence comes from uncultured Acidobacteriaceae bacterium, assembly GCA_964248435.1. Classification (GTDB taxonomy): domain Bacteria; phylum Acidobacteriota; class Terriglobia; order Terriglobales; family Acidobacteriaceae; genus EB88. The sequence goes on from CAXTYP010000045.1 coordinate 10,885, forward strand.
TCCGGATCGCAGGGCCTCAGTGTCTTTCACCAGGACTCGCCCGACAAGTACACCCTGCTGGTGAACCTGCCGACCAACGGCGGCAAAACCTCCACTTACGTTCCCGCGGTTCACCAGTTTTATGTCGTCCATCCCAAGACCGACATCGATATCGCCGGACTGCTGGTCTACCGCGTAAATAATCCGAGGGAGACAACCCGCTGAATGGGGCCGTGGCGTCTCCCTCCTGTCTCGGTCCTCGCGTTGGTGCACTGCGTTGGTTTAGCCGTGATCGCGCAGGGGGTGGCGCAGCCTTGCTGAGACCTCGTTGCAGTCGTGGATAATGCAGTATGCGAATCAGGCTCGGCTGTTTGTTGCTGTGCGCGATGACCGGTTGGGCGCTGCTCGCCCAGGTGCCCCCTCAGGTACCGCCGCAAGTGACCGTGTCACCGCAGGCCACCGTGCAGCCGACAGGCACAGTTCCGACCTTTGAAGTTACGCTCCGGGACCACACCTTGACCCTGGCCGGCCGGGACCCGGCGCTGGGCGCTACCACCACGATTCCGGTTTTGCTGGTTCCGGTCACGCTGCGTTTTCCGGCCCGCACAGCCGGGAGCCGGCCTGTTCTGCTGGACGCCGGCGGCGACGTAAAACGCATTCTCGCTTCGCCTGTTTTTTCGTCCTTTCCCTTTGGTGCGGCGGGTACCACCCAGTACGTCGATGCGTTTCTGCGGACCAGTCTCAGGGCCGCGGCTCAGCCGGCAGCAGGGAACTGGCACACCCTGCTCGGCCGGCCAACTGTCCAGCCCATCACGGTCGATGTCGGCCCCGGCGCCGGCTATCTGCTTTCTTCCAGGAAGACCGGCCGAACCGTCGCCGTGGCGGACATCGATCTTCTTCAGAAACAAATCTTCAGCCAGGTGCCCCTGCACGAAGGCACCCTGGTCGTCGCCGTCACCCATAACACCACCTACTATGTCGACGGCGACGCCACCATCTGTTGCAGCTCCGGCACGCACGGCATCGACCAGCCGTCGGGTCAGTCGTTTGTGCTTGCGAGTTACTTCAGCCAAGCTCCCGCTATCATCACCAGCCGCGACGTCAAGCCTCTTTCCGGGCAGTTGGCCGAGTTCTTCTCCGACCCCAGGCATGACCCCACCCGTTACGGCTTCAACGTCACCGCGCCCGGCAATGCCGTCCCGGCCTGGCTTTTTGCGCAGGCCGACCTGGGCTGCGGCGGCACCGGTATCGCCTCGTCCTACTTTCTTCTTCAACCCACGGATACAAACCGCAAAAACAACTTCCCCGCTTCTCCCGGTTTTCCCGCCGGTACGTATCACCTGCAGAACGTAGCGCTCCTGCCGTGGTATTTCGGGCAGCCCAGCGCGCCCGGCACCGCTTACAGCTTTCCTGACCCCAGGGCGTTGCCGCACCCCGCTGAGCCCTGTTCCCCCAGCGCGCCCGCCGTGCCGCTCACCGCAACCCCCGCACCGGCACCCCCGGCACCCTTCGCTCACAAGCTCATCGGCTACTGGACCGGGCACGGCCCCAACAACGCGCCGTTTGCGCTCGGCGATGTTTCGCCGCAGTGGGATGTGATCATCGTTGCCTTTGCCGCACCCGCCAAAGACGCTCCCGCGGGCACCCTGCGTTTTCGCGTTCCGAATGGCATCGACCCGGCACAGTTCCGGGCCGACATCCGCGACCTCCAGCACCGCGGCAAAAAGGTCATGATCTCGCTCGGCGGCGGTGGTGCCTTCTTCACCCTCGACGATCCGGCCCGCATCGCAGACTTCCTTTCGTCCGTTACACAGGTCGTTTCGGAGTACGGCTTCGACGGCGTGGACATCGACTTTGAAACCCCCTCTCTTGTTCTTGCGCCCGGCGATCACGACTTTCGACATCCCACCACTCCGTCGGTCGTCAACCTCATCGCCGGGCTGCGACAGCTGCACGATCACTTCGGCCCCGGCTTCATGATCAGCCTGGTGCCTGAAGGCCCGCAACTGCCGGCCGGCTCCGTCACCTATGGCGGCCAGTTCGGTTCGTACCTGCCCATCACGCATGCTCTGCGCGACATCCTGTCGTTTGTGGACGTGCAGGATTACAACACGCCGC
>CAXTYP010000046.1:0-12757 GCA_964248435.1 uncultured Acidobacteriaceae bacterium
GCTTACGGCGCGAACAAGCCCGCAGGAGTTAGTCGTAGCGCTCGAACACAACCTGCTTTTTCTCCCAGCCCATGCCGACCAGCCGGTCGCGGCTGGCCGAAACCATGTCGTTGAGCCCGCAGATATAGGCGTAAATGTCGAACGGCCCGGACGGGTTTGTTTGAGGCAGCGCTTCGCTCGCGCCGCCGGCACCCACCGGCATGAGCTGCTCGGCACGCGCGGCGACCAGGCGCGCCACATGCTCCTGCACGTAGCCGCGGTGCCCGCCCCAGCTTTCCTGCCCACGGCTCAGGGTGGCCACGTAGTGAAAATTTGGGTGCTTGGCGGCCAGCTGTTCAAAGTAGTCCTGGTAGTAAATGTCCGACTCGTAACGGGTGCCGTACACCAGCCAAAAATCCTTGCCTTCGCTGCGGTCCGGGCCGTTCTCTGGGAACAAGTACTGCGCAAAGCCGCGCATGGGGGCGATGCCAGTGCCGGTCGCGATAAACACGCCGTCCACCTGCGGCTGACGCATGGTGAAGAGTCCATGCGCGCCATGAAACTTCACCGTGTCGCCTTCGTTCAGGTCGCACAGCAGGTTCGAGAAAAAGCCGCCTTCCACGCGGTTGACGCACACATCGAACATGTTTTCACGCGGCGCGCATGCGATCGAGTAAGCGCGGGTCTGCTGTTTGCCGGTTGCAGGGTCATCGGCGACGCAGGATACAAACTGCCCCGGCTTAAACGGGAACTCCGGGAGCTCGTCCACCGCGAACTCGAGGTGGAAGCACTGGGCTACGTCTGACAAAAGGAGCTTCTTGGCGAGGCGGGCGGTATGGAGCTGTCTCAAAGGGCGTCAACACTCTCTGGGTTAAGGATGGGTGCGAACATCTAGTGTAACGCGAACTCCGCCGTTGCTCCGTGGCGGCCCAAATCGTTTTATGCGAGCAGGCGCAAGGAATGCTCGTCCCCTGCGCCGTGGAAGTATTTCTCAATCGACTGCTGGAAGACGCTGTTCGGCTCCCCGACGGCCGCGAACAGCGTCACGGAGGAGTGAAATTTCAGGTCGTCGGGCGAGCCGAAGATCGCCGGGATCGTGGCCTCCTTTGTCGCGTTCACCACCGCCGTGCACTCCCGCAGGCGCAGGCCCAGGACGGGGTGCCGCAGGTAGGCTTCTGCTTCGGCCCGCCCGCCGATGCCGTATCGCTCGGCCATGGCGCTTCGGCCCAGCCCGCGCAGCTGCGGAAACACAAACCACATCCAGTGCGTCTGTTTTTTGCCCGCGCGCAGCTCCGACAGGGCTTGCGCGTAAACCGGTTGCTGGGCCGTCACGAAGCGCTCGAGATCGAACATAGAATCAAGCGTAGCAAGGTTTCGGATCCCGCTGGCCCAACAGACAAGGGCTCTGACGCCATCTCAATTCTTTTCAGAACAATTTGACTGACCGAAACGAGGAATGTTTGTCGAGCACGCTCCCCCCACCATCCGATGTCCAGCCAGCCGCACTCGCCACGCAACCCGACCTCCTTTGCTTCAGCCATCTTCGCTGGCACTTTGTCACGCAACGGCCGCAGCACCTGCTCAACCGGGCTGCGCGCGAGCGTCGAGTCTTCTACTGGGAAGAACCGGTAGAGGATGCGAACGCGCCCGAGGCTGGGGCGCTCGAAGTGTTGCAGGAAAGCGAACGGCTTTGGGTGTTGAAGCCGCACCTGCGGTCCGGCACGGACGCGGCGACTCTTCAACGCAGTCTGTTGCGAGGCATGCTCGCCGACTTCGCCATACAACGGTACATTGCCTGGTACTACACCCCCATGGCGCTGCGGTTTACCGGCGAACTCCAGCCGCAGGTGACGGTGTATGACTGCATGGACGAGTTGTCCGGCTTCCTCGGAGCGCCGCCAGAGCTGCGCGAGCGGGAGGGCGAACTGTTCAGCCGCGCCGATGTGGTGTTTACCGGTGGCATGAGCCTGTTTGAAAGCAAGCGCCGGCAGCACGGCAATGTTCACGCCTTTCCCAGCTCGATCGACGTGCCGCACTTTCGCGCCGCGCGTTCTGCCGGCGAGGAACCTGCAGACCAGGCGGCGATCCCGCAACCGCGCGCCGGCTTTTACGGCGTGCTGGATGAACGCTTCGACATCGCCCTGGCGGCGGATCTGGCGCGTTTACGACCCACCGTCCATTTCGTTTACATTGGCCCGGTGGTCAAGATCGCGCCCGAAGCGCTGCCGCAGGCCGCCAATATTCACTACCTGGGCGGCAAAGGTTATGCCGAGTTGCCGGCCTACCTCGCTGGCTGGGACGTCGCCCTGCTTCCGTTCGCCCGGAACGAGTCCACCCGATTTATTTCACCGACGAAAACGCCGGAGTATCTGGCAGCCGGCAAGCCCGTCGTCTCGACGCCGATCCACGATGTGGTAAGCGGCTACGGCGACGAGGGGCTGGTCGCGATCGCCGAAACCGCGGAGCAGTTCGCCGCTGCCATTGACCGGGCGCTCGAGCCCCCGACTGCCGGCTGGCGCGAGCGGGTCGAAGCGAAGCTCGCGACAAACTCCTGGGACCGCACCTGGGCCGGCATGCTGGCGCAGATCGAAGCTGTCCGGGCGCAGCGGTAAGCGCGCCCGGTTCGTCAAGCTTTCAGAGCCCGCCGAGGATTTCATTCCGGTCGTCGCAGTCTCTTTCTTTCAATGCCAGCGGGCGTTGGGTGCGGAGGCGGCGCGACTTCCTGCTGGACGGTCCCTGTCCCGTTATGAGCATTTTGCATGCTCGACAGCCCCAGGCAGCCGCCAAGGACGCCAAGCACCACGCCTGACAGAAAAATCGCGAGCATGGAGGTCCAGTTGCCGAATCGTGCACGCTGGGCGATTCCATTCATCTTGCTTTGTGCCTGGGCTGTCGCTTGCTTTAGGTCGGAGATCGGGGCTTGCATTGCCGTGTTCACTATTCGGCTGAAGTTCGCCTGGAGCGAAACGCTTAATTCCTGACTCACGGACTGTGCAGCCTGCCTGCCGAGGCCAGCAGGAATGAGGCGAAGATCCGCTACCGCACTTTGGAGTGAAGCTATGCTCGTGCGGAGCTCTGCTGCTTTTGGCCCTGCTTTGAGCTGGCTATTTTCTCGACTTAAATTATCCAGTCGGCGCTTCTGCTGCTCTGCCTTGATCCGTGCATTCCAAGCCTCTTTATAGGCCCTCCCAAGAGCCGTTGGGGTGTTGAAACTTTCATCGGCGTATCGATCGGCCAAGGTCAGGTCGGATGCATGCCCGATGGCTAGATAAAACGGCTTGCCGCAATCAATCAAGGCTTGAATCACCCGCCTGTCATTCCAGGACGAAAAGGAATCTTGCGACCCTCCTCCGCGCGCTAAGCAAAGACCCTCGTACTTCGATGATTCTTCCGCGATCACTGCGAGCAGCGTATCGAGGCTTGTGGCGGATACTGGTCGTGTTTTATAAGAATGCTCCGCCCCAGGGTCTAGAGCATCAGGGGCGGAAGTCGATTCAGCTACGCAGTCTTGAACGGCGGTTTCCGTGCCAATCAGGAGAACGCGCTTGACTGGCCCTTCAGAAAGAAAGCGTTCCAGGCGCAACTTGGCGCGCTCCCTCAGCAGTGATTCCATAGGCACAGTGACCGGTTTACTAGGCATCCAACGCCCTACCATGCCGCCAAGAAGTAGCAGATCAAAGCCTGGATGTTTTTTTGACTTAAATGTCTTTAGTGTTCCGCGAAGAACAACGGCTTCGTGTCGCAGTTTAGGCGCAACTTCAGGCGAGCAACGGAACGTCATCCTGGTTTTTCGGTCGAGATCAAGCAGAACGCCGGATACAGCTTCAGGGTATTCCCATAGTTCTTCGACAGTGCCCCTGACGGTCACCGTGCTGCGTGGCGCATCGACTCTTACCTGCTCCATGAGCGTGGCGATGTCAATGGCCCCCAAATCCTTGTAGTCCGGATCGGGATCGTGGTTTGTTGCACTCGTTGACATGTTGCACCCCCCGGCCCAAGAACCATTGCATTGAGGGCCTTTCGCAAAGCTTAATGGAATGCGATCGATACGGCGCTCGGCTGCGGCGACGCGCAATCGTAATGCTCGGAGCCTTCAGCGGTATTTCCGCCGATATCAAAGCCGCCCTATAATCAGTTATGGCCACCGCGCAGAGCGCGCAACCCGACCCACGCCGCGCCCCAGTCGCGCCTGGGAAGAAGCAGGCCTGTGCCTACACCGCCGAAGCGCTGGCACTGTATGACGTCGAAACCGCCGCCGTGACCGGCCCGCGCTACGACCTGCTGATCGATACCGTCCGGCGCAACCGCCCCAGCGACGACACCGCGATCATCCGCAAGGCATGGGAGTTTTGCCTGCGTCACCATCGCGGGCAGCTGCGCGCGTCCGGCGAGCCCTACGTGCTTCACCCGCTTGAAACCGCGATTGTGCTGGCCGAGATGAAGCTCGACTCCACCGCCATCGCCGCCGGGCTGCTCCATGACGCGGTTGAAGATACCCAGGTCACCACGCCCGAGATCACCGCGCAGTTCGGCGAACAGGTCGCGCATATCGTCGAGGGCGTCACCAAGCTCGACAAGATCCAGTTTGCGAACCGCGAAGACCGGCAGGCCGAAAGCGTCCGCAAGATGCTGCTCGCCATGGTCAGCGATGTGCGCGTGGTGCTGATCAAGCTTGCCGACCGCCTGCACAACATGCGCACGCTTGAACACCTGCGGCCCGACCGTCAGGCTTCCATCGCGCGCGAAACCCTCGACATCTACGCGCCGCTCGCTCACCGGCTCGGCATGGGCAAGGTGCGCGGAGAGCTTGAAGACCTTGCCTTTCGCTTTGTCGATCGCGCTGCCTACGACGAGTTGCACGCGGCCATCGAGTCGCGCCGCACCGCGGGCGAACAGTTCCTGGCCGGGGTCGAAACGCTGCTGTCGGAAAAACTGGCCGAGCACAGCATCAAGGCTCGTGTGGAATGGCGCATCAAGCGGCTCTATTCCATCCACCAAAAACTGCAGGAAAGCGGCACGGGCGTCGACCAGGTGTGGGACCTGCTCGCGTTGCGCGTCATTGTCGATACGGTGGGCGACTGCTACGCCGTGCTGGGGTTGATTCACTCGCTCTACCGGCCTGTGCCTAATCGCATCAAGGATTTCATCGCGATGCCGCGGCCCAACCTTTACCAGTCGCTGCACACGACGGTGATGGGCGAAAGCGGCCACCAGTTCGAAGTGCAGATCCGCACGGAAGAGATGCACCGCATCGCCGAAGAAGGTATCGCGGCGCACTGGAAGTACAAGTCCGGCGGCAGCCCGGTCTCCGCGCGTGACGAGCAGCGCCTCGCCTGGGTGCGGCAGCTGGTCGAGTGGCAGCGCGAGATGACCGACCCCAACGAGTTCATCTCAACGCTCAAAATCGACCTGTACCCCGAAGAGGTTTACACCTTCACGCCGAAGGGCAAGGTTGTCGTCCTGCCCAAGGACGCCAGCCCGCTCGACTTCGCCTACTCCGTGCACACCGAGGTGGGTCACGCCTGCGTTTCGGCCAAGGTCAATGGGCGGATCGTGCCGCTGCGGGCCAAGCTGCGCAACGGCGATATTGTCGAGATCGTCACGCAAAACGGCCACACCCCGTCACGCGACTGGCTGACGTTTGTTAAAAGCTCGCGCGCGCGCAACAAGATCAAGCACTGGATCAACGAGCACCAGCGCGAGCGCGCGATTGAGATCGGCCGCAAGCTGCTGGAGCGCGAAGCCCGCAAGTACAAGATCGCCCTGTCGAAGTTCGAAGAGTCAGACTACGCGCGTCTGGCCGCCGACTATTCCGTCGCGACCTCGAATGACATAATGGCCGCCATCGGCTTTGGCAAGTACTCGGCACGGCAGGTGCTCAACCGGCTCGCCCCCGGCATTCTTCACCAGCAGTCCACGCCCGCCGAACCGCTTCTGCCGACCGGCGCAGAAGACGCGAAACGCCTGCAGTTGCACGCCAGCGCTGCGTCTGACACGCTCGAAGTCGAAGGCTCAAACGATCTGCTGGTGTATCGCGCGCGTTGTTGCAACCCCATCCGCGGCGAGGGAATCGTCGGCTACGTCACCCGCGGCAAGGGCGTCGCGGTGCATGGCCGCGAGTGCCCCAACGTGCAAAACCTCCTGTATGAATCCGACCGGCGCATCGCGGTTGAGTGGGCGCGCGAGGGCGGGCAGGACAGCATGCGCCGCGCCACCTACCCGGTCAAGCTCACCGTGGTGTGCGATGACCGGCCCGGTTTGCTCAAGGACATCACCACAACAACAAGCGAGGAAAATACGAACATCCGTTCCATGGACACGCGTTCCGGCCCCAACGAAAGCGCGCTCATCGAGCTCACGCTGGACGCGCAGGATGTGCGCCACCTGGAGCGCCTGCAGACCGGCTTGCGCCGCATTGCTGGCGTCCGCGACGTGCAGCGCTCTTCAAAACTCTAGCCGCCCCTTTGTAAAAAGAAGCGCAGGCTTCGATTTATGTAAAGCGCTCACAACCGCTCAACCTGCCGCGTATCCGTCAGGTCGAGCTCCCGTTCCAGGCGTCGCACCATCTCGTCCCCGATCCGCCCTTCATCGCGCAAGCGCATCAGCGCCCCCCGCTCCACCGACCGGGTCTCCCGGGCAAGTCTTTGTCCTTCCCGGTACCGCTCCCTATCCTCGCCGTTGTAGGCTGCCAGCCGGATCCGGTAGAAGTGCAGGAGGTCCCCTGCCGACTCCCCGTGCGCGCTTTGCTCCAAGAACGCGATCGCCTCCCCCAGCAAAACCTGCCGGGCTTCCGCTTCTGCTCGCGCCTCGCCTTCCTTGTCGCCGGCCAGTCCCAACAGCCGGATCAGCGCCGGCAGCGTCAGGCCTTGTAGCACCAGCGTGACCAGGATCACTGAAAACGTGAGAAAGATAAGGAGGTTACGCCGTTCAAACGGCTGCCCAGTGGACAGGGTCTCCGGCAGACTGATCGCCGCCGCCAGGGCTACGACCCCGCGCATGCCCGTCCAGCCCACCACAAAAATCTGCCGCGCGTCCGGTCTTGCAACGGCCTGCTTTGTAACCCGTGTGCGAATCCAGTAGGACAGCCATGTAGCCGGAAACATCCAGAAAAGCCGTAGCACGATCAGCACAAAACTGAAGATCGCGCCGTACTCCAGCAGCGTCCACCGGCTGTAATCCCGTATGCCCGCCAGCACATACGGCAGCTGCAAGCCGATCAGCACAAATACGAGGCCGTTCAGAATAAAGTTAAGCGCTTCCCAGGTTCCAATCAATTGCAGCCGCGCCGCCGGCGAAAACAGCTCCCCGCTTTTTCCGCTCAGCGCAAGCCCGCACGCCACCACCGCCAGCACTCCTGATGCATGGATCTGCTCTCCCGCTTCGTACGCGGCATAGGGTACAAGGAGGCTGATCGCCATTTCGAGCGGCCCGTCGTCGACCAGCCGCTCCGCCCAGGCGGTCACGGAGGCCAGCAGCAGCCCCACACCCAGTCCCCCGCCCGCCAGCCAGAGCAGCCGCAGCAGCCCGGCTCCAGCGCCTGGGGTGCTTCCGCGTTGCAGCATCGCCAGCCCCAACTCCAGCGCCAGCAGCCCCGTGGCATCGTTGACCAGGCTTTCGCCTTCCAGCACATCGACCATGCCCTGCGGCAGCCCCAGCGACCGCGCGATCGACGTCGCGGCAATCGCATCGGTGGTGGCCACGACCGCCCCGAGAATAAATCCGCTTTTCCAGTCCAGCGCTGTGATGAAGCGGTCCGCCACCTCCGCCACGCCCCACACCGTAAAGGCCACCAGCCCGAGGGCGAGCATGCTGATCGGTACCAGGTTGTGCCGGAATACGCGCCAGCTCATCTGCCATGCCGAGGCGTAAAGCAGCGGCGGCAAAAGAATCAAGAACACCAGGTCCGGGTTGAGCGAAACGCGGGGAACATGGGGTACAAACCCGATCGCGAGCCCCGCGATCACCAGCAGGATCGGGTACGGCACGCTTAAACGCCGCGCCAGCGCCGCAAACAGCGTAACGGTGAGCAGCAAAAGCAGAAACACCAGCTGCACCCCGTGCAAGTTTTCCGCGCCCGCCATGCCGCCCTTCCGTACTCTTTTCCCGTCGCGCCGACGGTGTCAGTGACAGGTCGACACCAGCTCCGTCGTCACCCGGTGCCAGGTCTCGGTGCGCCCCAGCAGCGAAATGCCGACGTAGCCGCGCAGCTTCAGAGTGTCGCCCTGCACCCCCATCTGCGCGGAGTAGGTTTTGCCCGACTCGGGGTCATAGATGTGACCCTGCTGCGCTGCCCCGTCACCATTCGGGATAAACCCGCTGCCGATCGTCAACCCGCAAATGGCCCGGCCCCGCAGCGCCGGGTCAGGGTTGTTCGCGTCGGTCGGCGGATTGCCCTTGGGCCCGATCGCCACCACCCGCACGCACAGCTGCTCGCCCGCGCACGGGTACACTTCCACGACGGATTTGTCAGCCACCGTCCATCGCCCCGCCAGGGAAGAACCGGCCGGTGAGCTGAAAAGAAAAAACAACAACGTCGCGATCAAGATGATGGGCCCTCCAGCAGGTGCTTCCACCCTTGTGATGCGGAACTGACAGCGGCGAAGAGATGCGGCATGATCGCCCATGGCAGAGGCATTTACCGCCTCCATGCCCACTCGGGGCACAATAGAGCCATGAACGAATCCGGCAAACAGCCCGTGTCCACCCCCAACGCCCCCGCAGCCATTGGACCTTACTCGCAAGCGGTGATCGTTGCCGGCCTTGTGTACACCTCGGGGCAGGTCGGCTTCGACCCGGCAAGCGGCCAACTGGTTCCCGGCGGGGTCGCCGAGCAAACCGAGCAGGTCCTGCGGAACCTGTCAGCCGTGCTCCAGGCAGCGGGCACTTCGCTCGCAAAGGTCGTCAAAACAACCGTTTTTCTGAAGGATATGAACGACTTCGGGGCGATGAACGAGGTATACGCGCGTTTTCTCGCTCAGGAAGGCGTCACGCCGCCGGCACGCTCAACGGTCGAGGTGGCGCGGCTGCCACGTGACGCCCGTGTGGAGATCGAAGCCATCGCGCAGAGTTAGTTTCCGAAGGCAACTCAACTCCCGCGTCCTTCCATGCCGATCCGACTCTAATATGCTAGAGGAAAACGAAATGGCGACGACAGGAACAAGCCCCAGCACTCAGGAAAAGATCAAGCGTAGCGAAGAAGAATGGCGGCAGCTGCTCAGCCCGGAACAGTTCCATATCACGCGGGAAAAGGGAACCGAGGTGGCTTTCAGCGGTGCACTGTACCGGAACCATGTCGACGGCTCTTACCAGTGTGTGTCGTGCGAAGCGCCGCTGTTCCGCTCGGAGGAAAAGTACGATTCCGGCAGCGGCTGGCCATCGTTTTTCCTGCCCGTCAGCGATACTGCAGTGGCCACGCACGAGGACAACGCCTACGGCATGCGCCGGGTCGAGGTGACCTGCGCCCTCTGCGATGCGCACCTCGGACACGTTTTTCCCGATGGGCCAAAGCCGACGGGTTTACGCTACTGCATCAACTCGACGGCACTGAAGTTCAAGGGCAAATAAGAGGAACCCTGCCATTGCAGGGTTTCATCATGCAAGGCAGGGCATCGAGGGAAGGCCGGACCAGCTAGGCCTTCACGACCTTGCCGCTCTTGATGCAGGACGTGCAAACCCGGATGCGGCGCGCGCTTGATGAACCTGTTTTGGCCTTGACCGGGCGCAGGTTAACGTTCCAGCGCCGGCGCGTGACATTGTGCGCATGCGAGATATTGTTGCCGAACCGCGGACCTTTTTGACAAATTGCACAAATCTGTGCCATGGGAAGCTCCAACCGAGTTTGCACTCTTGAGAATGTTTCGACAGCTGAGGCGCTGGCTCAGCGGCCCATAACAACTTGGGGTCGAATTATCAGTCTAGCCGATATGCCTTCCCCGGTACAAGCGACGGCCGTGGCCATCCGGGTGCTTGCCGCGAAGCTCGTCGCTCCCAACCAGGCCACCAAACTATCCCCGGCGTCCGCAATCCAAACAGCATCCGGCTGCGTTCTGTATGCAGCAGAACTTCGTGTGCGTCCCCCGCGCGGTACTTCCATGATCTTGCAACCGCTTCTTCCGGGAATAAGGATTGTTTTCAGATGAGTCATCCCATCCTTGCAACAGATGAAATCGCAACCGCTTCCGCGCGTCTTGACAGGCGCAAGTTCCTTGGGTCCGCCAGCCTGCTCGGCCTTGGCGTTGCGGCCTCGGGGCTCGCGCTGGGCAGCGTAACTCCCGCCTATGCGGCCACCGCACCCAAGGGCGCCAGCGACGACACCATTCGCGAAATCGTGACCGCCATCCTGATTGCCGAGGACCTGGCAACCACGTTCTATTACAACGCGCTGGTCGGCCCCGTCATTCAGGATCCAAACCTGGCCGGACCCGGCGGCACCGCGACCAATGTCACCGCGGGAGGCAACTTCCCCAATGTCGCCTATGTCCGGGCTGCCTTGTCGGAGGAGATCAGCCACGCGAGTCTGGCGCGAATCTTGCTGGGCTATCCGGCCAGCGCCGGTGCCGCCGGCGATCCTTACCAAACCTTTTACTTCCCGGCGGGCAGCTTCGATACCATCTCCGGCTTTACCGGGCTGCTGGACGCGCTCGAGAACGCGTTTATCGGCGCGTATCTGAACGCGATCCAGGAGTTCGCCAGCCGCGCCGCTCTCGGTGCGGCTCAAGGCGGCACCTACACCGACTCCGACGGCCGGCAGTATTCCTCTGCCGAGCTGACCTACTTCACCAAGGTCGCTGCTTCCATCCTGGGCATCGAATCCGAGCACCGGGTGCTGGGGCGCGTGATCAGCAACACCAACCCCGCCAATAACCGGGCTTATGAGCAACTGGATGGCTTGAGCTCGGTCTACAACGGTGCGAAATCGGCCGTCGGTGCCCTCACGCCTTTCCTAACGCCGAGCACCGGACCAGGGCAGACCCTGGCCGTCGCGCTTGCGAACCAGGCTTCGGTGTCGCTGCCCGTCACCGATACTCCACCGGCACCATTCTAGGCAGATCATCGGCCAGATCGAGTCAGTTCTGGCCAAATGAAAAGGGCAGCCGCGAGGCTGCCCTTCTTTGTTGAAGCCGACCCTACCGCGCGCCGACGGTCTTTTCCTCGCCCGCGCCCATCTCCTGCAACCGTTTGGCCAGCAGCTCTTCCAGCTTGCCCAGCGCTTCCGAAAAGCCCTCGATGCCTTCCTTCAGCTTGTCGTGGGCCATGCGGTCCTTGGCATGCATTTCTTCAAAAACCTTCTCATCCACCGAGAGCTTCTCGATCTCAAGCGACTCGGAGTCCTTGGGATCCAGCTTGCGCGGCAGCTCTGCTTGCTTTGCGTCGAGCTCACCCAGCAGCTTGGGCGAAATCGTCAGCAGGTCGCAGCCCGCCAGCTCCGTGATCTCTCCAATGTTGCGGAAGCTCGCGCCCATGATCTGCGTCTTGTAGCCAAACTTTTTGTAGTAATGATAAATCTTCGTCACGGACTGCACGCCGGGGTCGTCCGCCCCCTGGTAATCCTTGCCGGTGTCGCTCTTGTACCAGTCCAGAATGCGGCCGACAAACGGCGAGACCAGCGTGACCTTGGCTTCAGCGCAGGCGACCGCCTGGTGCAGCCCGAACAACAAGGTCAGGTTGCAGTGGATACCCTCCTGTTCCAGCTGTTCAGCCGCCTTGATCCCTGGCCAGGTGGACGCGATCTTGATCAGAACGCGCTCGCGGCTGATGCCGTCATCCTCGTACATCTTGATGATCTGGTGAGCCTGCTCCAGGGTTTTCTCGGTATCAAAGCTCAGGCGCGCATCCACCTCGGTTGAAACGCGGCCCGGCACGATCGCCAGGATTTTTTTGCCGAATGCGACCGCCAAGTGCTTGAAAGCCTCGTTCGCGACATCCTTGTCGGCAGCCCCGTCGCCCAGCTTCTTTTTGGCTTCCAGCAGCACATCGTCGACGATCTGCGAGTAAGCCGGCATGCCGGCGGCGGCCGTAATCAGCGAAGGATTGGTGGTTGCATCCTGCGGCTTTACCTTTTCAATCGCCTGGATGTCGCCGGTATCGGCGACCACGGTGGTCATTGTGCGAAGTTGTTCGAGCAGTGTTTGGGCCATGGCTCTCTCCTATTTGTGTGCTGTCGGTTGTGGCGAGGGAGCACTGAGTCGGCCTGCATGCCCCACCTGGCTTTCGATGCGCTGTGCGTCTCGAGAGAAACGCCCTGTCACGTTTGATTATTTCACGCGGTTTCGGTTTCAAACACTCCAGCGAGGGCTGGCGCCTTACTCAGGGCCTCAGCCAGGGCGACACGCCCAAACGAAGCACCGTAGGTGGGCGTTCGCTCCACGTGCCAGAACTTCTTATATGTTTCATCGCCGCGCAGCATGTCGATCCATAACACGCCCTCGCCGGCTGCCCCTTCGGTAGCAAGCCCGCACAGCAGCGCACCCGGTCGCAGTTTGCTGTGCTCCATCGCGTGGCCGATCAGGTAAAAGTACTGTGTGCGCCCGGTCCGGCCAGGGGGTTTCCCAGCCGGGTCCACCAGCGAGTACAGCACCCCCAGCAAGTGCGGCCCCGCGTGGAGCGACACAAGCCGCAGCAGCCCGGCGCGGGCCAGCTTCGGCAGGGCATTCCGGTGCCATGCCAGCACCAGGGGGTCGGCCAGCACCCCGGCCTCGCCTGCCCCCTCCCAGCGTCCGGTATGCAGCTGCACCAGGTCGTCAAAGCTCGCGAGCACCGAGCCCTCCTCCGCCACCGT
>CAXTYP010000047.1:0-12740 GCA_964248435.1 uncultured Acidobacteriaceae bacterium
AAGGCCAGCGCCGAGGCGGTGTTGCAGGCGATCACCAGGTACCCGGCCCCTTGCTCGATGAGGTAGCGCGCGCTTTCAACCGCAAACCGCGCCACGGTTTCGCGCGACTTCGACCCATAGGGGAGCCGCGCGGTGTCGCCCAGGTACAGGTATCGCGCCGCCGGCATGTGCTCCCGCAGGGCTCGCAGCACGGTCAGGCCGCCCACGCCGGAGTCGAAAACACCAATCACCGGGGTTCCATTCATTTCGTGGGATCACCCGTCGTAAACGCTTCGCTCGGCGTCATGGGGCCGGCCCCGGCCAGGTAGGTGCGCTGGAGGTCGGCGTGCCCGGCGAGGGTCGCGCGGGGCTCGCCATCCACCAGGAAACGGACCTGGGCCACCGAGGGGAGATTGGCGCGGAGGGTTGCAATCATGGACAGGAGGGTCAGCGTTTCGGGCTCAATGCCGGAAGGATGCAGGTGGACGAACGCGGAAGACAGATCGACCACGGCAAGGGTTCCCCGGCGGCCCGGCACGGGGGCAAGAAACACCTGGTGCACGGGCTCGCCCCCCGGGGGCAGCGGCTTGAGCGGATGCAGCGAACCGGGTGCCGTGTACTCCGAAAGCAGTTTTTCCAAAACCACCCGGGCGCGCGTGCCGGGGTCTTCGGGCACAGGGTAAGGGAGCGAGCGCTCAGTCAGGGCCCCGGTGGTGTCGTTGGCGAGTGAAAGCACCAGCGGCCCGGCGCTCGAAGTGGCCGCGGCCCCGGCCAGCGGAACAGCCATGGCGCGGGTTTGGAAGTGGGCATCGACTCGCTCGCGGTAGCGCACCAGGAAAATGCTCATCGCGATGACCGACACGAGCAACACGGAGAACAGGATGCGTTCGGCACGGGAGATCAGCGCAGGGCCGGGCAGCACTGCCCGGGCCCGTGCAGCAGGGCGAAAGCCGCCGCTCCTGGCTGGCGAACGACGGTCGCTTTCCTTGGCTTCCAGGGACACTCCGAGTCGTTCCGGGGCACGTCGGGGTGCGCCTTTGGTGGAAGGTGCAATCGGCGCGCCGGCTTCCGTGCTCCGTTCCGTCCGGGCAGGGAAGCGCCCGGTTTTGTTCTGACTCGTTGCAACACGTCCTTCGCCCGGCTTTCCCGCGGGCGGGGCAGAGTCGCCCGCCGCCGTTGCCGGAGCAGGCTTCTCAACGCTCGGAGGCGACTGCCACCCCCGCCGCCGCGACGGTTCGCCGGCTTCACCGGACGCTTGATCGGGCGCCTTCCCAAACGGTTTCAACGCGCGGCCTCCTGCTCGCCGCGCCACCCCAGCAAGGCCGCCGCGAGCGCATCCACAATGCGTCCGTCATACCCAGCATCGTCGGCCGCAGCCTCGCCGCGCTTGCCCAGGGAGCCGTGTAGGGGAGCCACCTCCACGGCGACGGCCGGGCAGCGCATCGCATCCATCGGTTGCAGGTCCACGCGGCCCAGCGTGAACGGAATGCCCGCGCTTTCGAGCGCGCGGCTGATCTCGGACGCCAACTGGAGGCTTGCCGTGGCAAATGGAGCGCCCGCGCTCCCCCAGGGTTGCAGGCCAGGCGCGGCGGCCGCCTGCCCCAGCGACGACGTATACAGGTGCACGCCCGAGCCGCTTGCCGTCGCATGCAGCAGCAGGCAAGCGCCTGCATGGGCGCTGTTTGCGACCGCCGCGCGGCTGTCCGGATCGGGATTTATATCAGCCTCGCGCGTGGTCACGACATGGAACCCGCGCGCCGCCAGCGCCGACCGCAGGTGGACCGAAAGCGAAAGCACCAGATTCTTTTCCAGCACCAGCGGGGCCAGCGTTGTTCCGGTCTCCGGGCCGCCGTGCGCCGGGTCCAGCACCACTGTAAAAACTCCCGCCGCCTGCCCGCGCGCCGGTTCACCCCAGGCCGCAATCAGCAGCGCAGCCGCCCACCAGCCAAGCATTTTCCGGCTGTTTCGATCCCGCCTCAGCGCTCGTCGTCCCACGGGCTCTGCCGCCGTGCTTCGTTCTTGCTGTCCAGCGCATAGATCGCCAGTCCGCTCAGCAACTTCGGGTAGAAGTCCGTGGACTTTTGCGGCATCACTTCACCGGCAAAGGTGTTTTCCCGCAGCTGCGCCAGCGTGACCGGGTTGACCAGGAACGCCACCTGCGCTTCGCCCCGCCCCACGGACGCGATCGCCTCCCCGGCCTCCCGTACGTAGCGCACATGCTCCCCGGCGCGTACCGCTTCCGCGCTCACGCCGAGCAGGCGGTCCAGTACCGCTTCGTGCAGCACGGTCATGTCCAGCTGCCGGCGCCGTTCGCCCACACCCGGCAATGCACGGTCGCGCGCGTCCTTGCCCATCGAAAGCGCCAGCACTCCATCGCCGGTCACGGCCAGCATCGCCGTCCCGCCCGGGCCCGCCCCTTGCGTCGTATCGGCCAGCGCCTTGAGCACGGCCGAAGTGTCTCGTGCATCCGTTTCGAGCCGCCGGACGCCCGAAAACATCTCCCTGGCCTGCTCCGCAAACCGTTGGGCGTTGAACCCTGTGAGCCCATGCACCACGCGGTGCGTCGGCAGAATCTGCAATCCTTCGCCGTCCATGTTCACCAGCGTCATCATCACGGCAGCCTCGGGAAACGCCGGCTGCTCAAGGCCTCCCACCGTCTGCCGTCCAGCTTCGGGGGCGTGCTCCGCCGCATAGGCCAGCGCTGTTTCATAGCGATGGTGCCCATCGGCGATGATCAGTTTCTTATCCCCAAGCGCCCCCTGCACCATGTTGATCGTCGCCGGGTCGCTCACCTTCCACACCCGGTGCAGCACGCCGAACTCGTCCGTCAGCTCGATCTCCGGCACAGAGCCGCCCCGGCCCGCGGCAGGGAAAAGCAGCGACTCCACCGTCCGTGCCGGGTCGGAGTACAGCATAAAGATCTGCCCGAAGTGGGCGCGCGTGGCCCGCAGCAGGTTTAACCGGTCGGTCCGCGCCCGTGTATGCGTCTGCTCATGCCGAAACACCACCCCTTCGGAGTACGGCGACACCGCTCCAAGCGCGATCAGCCCGCGACGCTCAACACTCTGGCCCGAACTCGACCCCGGCGGCACGAACCGCTGCGAGTAGGCAAACAGGCAGGGCTCCGCCTCCTGGGCCAGCACCCCCTCGGCTCGCCAGTCGCTAAAGTCGCGTGCCGCGCGGGTGTACACGTCGTTGACGCCCGGCTCATCAAACAGCTCCGGCAGCCCCAGGATGATGCGCACCAGGTTGTAGGGGCTGCGTGCGTAATACGCCTGCTGCATCGACGGCGTGATCTTGTCGTAAGGCTGCGTCACGCAGTCTTCCACCCGCACCAGCGAGGGATTGTAGCGGAGGGCTTGGAATGGGAAGATACGAGCCATGGGGAGCCGGTTACACGTGAAAACTGCTTCCCGATTGTAGCCGACTGCCGTGCGCCCGGCCTACCGTATCCGGTCCTCCTTGCGCACGCCGTCACAGCTTTTGCCGGCCGGAGGTAGCGCAGAGCCCGGCGCTCGCGGTAGAACAGAATCAGGCATTGAAGTATGTGGCGTTTCCCCCTCCAGCCCCGCTCCACCCCGGTCCGTTTCGCGCTTCTGTGCTGCGCGCTGCTTTTGGGCTGCGCCGAGCTCCACGCGCAAACCGCCGACCCGCTCAACCAGGTTCACGTGCAGCCGCCCGCGCCGTCGGCAACCCCGGCCCCAGCCCCAAAACCCGGCGAAAAGGCCGAAAAGCCCCTTGAAGGCCCAGCCGCCCTCAAGGCCAGGCCCAACGAAAGCATCCGCGTCGACGTCAATCTCACGCTGATCCCGCTGACCGTCACCGACCCCATGAATCGCCTTGTGACCGGCCTCGAGCGCAACAACTTCTACCTCTACGAGAAAGGCTCCGCCGGGCCCGAGCAGCTGCAGCAGATCAAGACCTTTTCAACCGAGGACGCCCCTGTTTCGCTCGGCATCATCCTTGATCTCAGCGGCTCCATGAGCAACAAGTTCAACCGGTCCAAACAGTCGGTAAAGGCGTTTCTCAAGACGGCGAACCCCCAGGACGAGTTCTTCGTGATCGGCTTTAACGATCGCCCCGAGCTGATCGAGGACTTTACCTCCAATATCGACGACGTGGACGCACGGCTCGCCCTGGTCAAGCCCGGCAAGCGTACCGCTCTGCTCGACGCCATCTACCTTGGCGTCAACAAGATGAAGGACGCCAAATACCCGCGCAAGGCTTTGCTCGTGGTCTCGGATGGCGGCGACAACCGCTCCCGCTATACCGAAAACGAGCTCCGCGCCACCGTTCGCGAGTCCGACGTGCAGATTTACTCCATCGGCATCTTTGACGACTACGCCCCCACTACCGAGGAGCGCCTGGGGCCGCTTCTGCTGAACGACCTGTGCGAAGACACCGGGGGTCGGTTGTTTCGCGTGAACGACCTGAGCGACATGGCGGACGTCGCCAGCAAGATTTCAGACGAGTTGCGCGACGAGTACGTGCTCGGCTACCGCTCCACCGACAACCGGCGCGACGGCAAGTGGCGTAAAGTGAAGGTGCGGGTGGAACCGCCGCCGGGGCTGCCGCAGCTTACGGTGCACGCCCGCACCGGTTACTATGCGCCTGCTCAGTAGCAAACTCGTCTTTCTTCTCGCCCTTGCCGTGCCGCTTTCCGGCTCCGCGCAAAACGCGCCCCCGTCATCCGCACCGGCGTCCGGGTCTGCTTCCAGGTCCATGTCAGGAAACGCGCAAGGAACCGCACAAGGGACCGCACAAGGAACCGCGCCAGCCCCGGTGTACCCCGCGGAAACACAAGCGCCGCTCGACGTGGAGCGCGACCCGGTCCTTTCGCCTGACGCTGCCGACAACGTCCCGGTCAAGCCTGGTGCCGTGACCGAAGCCGCCGCGGCCGCGAAAGGCTCGGGCGAGCTGGACAAGGCCGACGGTCGCTACACCCTGCGCCGGGACGTGCAGGAAGTGGTGCTGAACGCGACGGTGCTCGACGACGCGGGGCATCTTGTCAATGACTTGCAGCGCGACGACTTCCATATCTTCGAGGACGGGGTCGCGCAAACGGTCGCGTCGTTTCAGCACTCGGACACACCCGTTTCCATCGGCCTGCTGATCGACAACTCCGGCTCCATGCGCACCAAGCGCGGTGCCGTCAACGCGGCGGCGCTCGACCTGATCCGCGCCTC
The DNA here is from genome assembly GCA_964248435.1 of uncultured Acidobacteriaceae bacterium. GTDB lineage: Bacteria > Acidobacteriota > Terriglobia > Terriglobales > Acidobacteriaceae > EB88. The sequence continues at coordinate 5,166 of CAXTYP010000047.1, forward strand.
CAATCCGCAGGACGAGGCCTTTGTCGTCAACTTTTCGGATGAAGCCTTCATCGACCAGGACTTTACAAGCGACCTGAACAAGCTGCGCGACGGCCTCGCTCACTACGACTCGAAGGGCGGCACGGCCTTGTATGACGCCACCGTGGCCTCGGCCGATGAGCTGAGCAAGGGCGCGAAACGGCCCAAGCAGGTCATCCTGATCATCACCGATGGCGAGGACAATGCTTCCGGGCTGACGCTGGAGCAGACGATCCGCCGGGTGCAGGACCTGGGCGGACCCATCGTCTATTCGATCGGCCTCTTGTTCGGCGACGATGGCGGCGGCCACGAAGCGCGCCAGGCCAAGCGTGCCTTGCAACTGCTGTCGCAGGAAACCGGCGGCATCGCCTACTTCCCCCGTTCGCTCAACGATGTGGACGCGATCGCGGCCGAAGTCGCCCGCGACATCCGTTCGCAGTACACCATCGGCTACCACTCGACCAAGCCGGCGGCGCTCGGCGGCTACCGCCAGGTGCGTGTGCTGGCCCATGCCCCCGGCAGCAAGAAGAATCTGAACGTGCGCACGCGCAGCGGCTACTACCCCAAGGGTGCTCCCGGGCCGTCGAGCCGGCAACAACTCAGCAAGCAGGATCAGTAAGGAGAACCGAATGGCAGGTTGCGACGAGCAGCTGTTTCAGGGAGTGACACGCGAGCACTTGCAAAAGTTCGTGGCGCGCGGCGCGCAGTTCGGGCTGCCGACGTCGGGGCCGCCCGCCGACCATGGCGAGGTGACGTACATGGGCGTGACGGTGCACTGGCGCTATAACGCCGATGCGCAAACCCTCTCGGTCCAGTGCATCAAGTCGCCCATGCTGGTGCCCTGCACCATGATCAACAACCAGATCAAGGAGGCTGTGAGCGCCGTTTTGCGGCAGGACGCGGCCCGGAACCCCAGCCAGGGACTCGCCTAGCCGTGAGGGTTGGCCGCATCGCGTCCAATATCCTGGACCTGATCGGGGCCACCCCGGTGCTGGAGCTGCAGCGACTGCAGCCCCGCCCCGAACAAGGCGCCGGCCGCGCCGGTCTTTTTGCGAAATTGGAATACCTGAACCCCGGCGGCAGCGTAAAGGATCGTGCCGCACTCGGCATCGTTCGAGATGGGGAGTCGCGCGGCGTTTTGAAGCCCGGCATGACCATTGTTGAAGCCACCGCCGGCAACACCGGTGTCGGGCTCGCCCTGGCAGGCATCAATCGCGGCTACGGCGTTGTGCTTTTTGTCCCCGAAGGCTTTGCCGAGGAGAAAGTCACGCTGATGCGGGCCTTCGGCGCCACCGTGCACCGGACAAGCGAGGGGGGCGGCGTTCGCGAAGCGCTGGCCGCTGCCCACGCACTGGCCGACGGCAACCCGGAATGCTTCTACGCCGGGCAGTTTGAAAACAGCGCCAACCCCGCCTTCCACTACAGCACCACGGCGCACGAGCTATGGGACCAGATGGACGGCCGCATCGATGCCTGGGTCGCCGGTGTCGGCACCGGCGGCACTTTTTCCGGGGTCGCGCGCTTTTTGAAGGAACAAGACCCTCGCATCCTCACCGTCGCCGTCGAAACCGAAGGGTCGGTTCTGCAGGGCGGTACGCCGGGCCGCCACCGGGTCGAGGGCATCGGCGTTTCTTTCATCCCTGCAACGTTTGACGGCTCCGTCGCCGACGAGATCGTGCGCGTCACCGACGACGAAGCGTTCCGGATGGTGCGGAGACTGGCGGCGGAAGAAGGCGTCCTGGCAGGATCGAGCGGTGGCGCGGCCTTGCATGCGGCCCTCGCGGTCGCGCGGCGGCTCCGTCCGGGCCAGCGCGTCGCCACCGTCGTGCCTGACTCCGCCGAGCGATACTTGTCGAAGCATATTTTCGAAGGCGGCGAGCTCGCCAGCGACGACTGACCCAGACGGCTTCAAGGCGGCTTCGGGACGGCTTCGGGGCGGCTCCACTATTCGACGGTTGTCGAATAGTTCGATCGGAATCGAACTATTGTAAGCAGCTTGCGGGGGCCTGATACCTTCAAACCATGGCAGGATTTTCAACCCGCGCGATCCACGACGGACAAGCCCCCGACCCGCTCACCGGGGCCGTGAACGTACCACTTTATCTTTCCTCCACCTACGCGCAGGAGGCGATCGGCCAGCACAAGGGCTGGGAATACTCGCGGGTCTCGAACCCCACGCGCGATGCGCTCGAAACGAGCCTGGCCTCGCTCGAAGGCGGCACGAGCGCCCATGTTTTCGCGAGCGGCATGGCTGCAATTTCAGCCCTGGTGACGATGCTGAAAACCGGCGATCACGTGGTGTGCGGCGAGAATGTCTATGGCGGCACGCCCCGGCTCTTCAACCAGATTGTGGCCGGCTACGGCATCGAGTTCACCTATGTCGATACCGCGGATCCTGAAAGCTTGCGTGCGGCGCTCAAACCAAACACGCGGCTCGTGCATATTGAAACGCCAACCAATCCTTTGATGACGCTGACCGATATCCGCGCTGTCGCTGATATCTGCCATGAGCACGGCTGCGAACTTTCCGTCGACAACACCTTTATGTCGCCCTTCTTTCAACAGCCCATCGCGCTGGGCGCGGACCTGGTGATGCACTCGACCACCAAGTACCTGAACGGGCACTCGGATGGGCTGGGCGGCGTGCTCGTCGGCACCAAGCCCGAGCACCTGGAGCGCTTCGCGTTTATTCAGAAGTGCACGGGCGGCATCCTGTCGCCGTTTGAGGCTTGGCTGGTGCTGCGCGGCATAAAAACCCTGGCCGTGCGCATGCGCGAACACGACTGCAATGGCCGTGCGATCGCGGCGCTGCTCGACGGGCACCCAGCGGTAGAGCGAGTGTTTTATCCGGGGCTCGCGTCGCACCCCCAGCATGAGCTTGCGCGGCGGCAAATGTCCGGTTTCGGGGGCATGATTGCGTTTGAGCTTGGGTCTTTGGAGAAGGCAAATGCGTTTCTGACGAAGCTGCGTGTGTGCACCCTGGCCGAGTCGCTCGGAGGGGTGGAAACATTGATCTCGCATCCGGCGACCATGACCCATGCGGCGATTGGGGCCGACGAGCGGACGCGGCTCGGCATCACGGACGGCATGGTGCGCATTTCGGTCGGCATCGAGGATTTAGGCGATCTGGAAGCTGACCTGCGGCAGGCGCTCTCGTTTTAGCTGAACAAAAACGCCACAACTGCCGATAAGGGCAGAACAGGATCGAAGTTTACGTTGAGGAGCGGATGAGCGAAGCAGGGAATCGGCGCAGGATCCTCTACGTCGCGGCGCTGGGCGCGGGCAATACCTCCGCGTACCGCGGCGAAGCGCTGCGCCGGCTGGGGCAGGAGGTTGTGCCATTTGCGCTGGAGCCTTGGGAGCTCCGGTCGCGCTACGGGCGCGCGTTGCAGTTCCGGTTTCCGGTGGGGCCGCTGGTGGCGTCGGTCAACCGGGCGCTGCTGAAACAGGTGCAAGAGCAGCGGCCTGAAGTGGTCTGGCTCGATAAGCCGGTCCACTTCACCGCCGGAACGATCCGGGCCATCAAGGCGGCGGGTTGCACCGTGGTGTGCGTCAACCAGGACAACCCGTTTGGCCCACGTGAGGACGGTTGCTGGATGCAGTTCTTCAAGATCTTCCGGTTGTTTGATCTCCATTGCGTATTTCGCGAGGCGGATGCGCTCCGCTACCAAGAGTGGGGATTGCCATCTGTCAAACTGCTGTTCTCTTACGAGCCGGAGCAACACTTTCCGCCGCCGGAGGGCTGGGGCGACGCGGATCGCGACCGGGGTGTTTCCTACACCGGCAGTCCGCTCGAAGAGCGCCCGGAGTTTTTGCGACGGCTGGGCGAGGAGTTCAGCTTGCCCCTGGCCGTGGCAGGGCCGAGGTGGGATCGTGCATGGCCGGAAGAGCTGCGATCAAAATTCGTCATCGGCGGCATGATGAAGGACGCGGCTTACCGGGAAAGCATTTGGCGGTCCAAGGTGAACCTGGCCTTTGTTACTCACCGCAACGAGGACGATGTGGCTCACAAGGCGATTGAGATCGCGGCTTGCGGGCAGTTTCTGCTGGCCGAGCGCACACCAGGGCATCAGGCCTGTTTTGAGGAGGATAAGGAGGCCGTTTTTTTCAGCTCGGCTGAAGAATGCGCGGAAAAAGCTCGCTACTACCTGTCGCGCCCCGAAGAACGCGAGCGGATTGCCGCGGCGGCACGGTTGCGCGCCAAGCGCTCCGGCTACAGCAACGACGCCCAGCTTGAAAAGGTATTGCTACGGCTCGACGAGATGGCAGGGCGTTAGGACCATGGGGCCGAAGTGCGGTGAATCAAGACTGGTGCTTGGAATTGACACGTGCGGGTTGTTGTCTACGCTGGCGCTGGGGAGGTTTGAAGCGGACCCTGATGTAGACCAAAGCCCGGCTCCAAACACAGGCCCTGGTGCGGATAGGGTGATTGTTTCGGTGCAGCGCACCCTGGCACCGCGCACGGCCGGTACCCACCTGACGGTGGCGCTGCGAGAGCTGTTCGGTGCGAATGGACCGTTGGGGTTGCGGGCGATAGTGATCGTGCGGGGCCCGGGCAGCTTTACCGGCATGCGCATCGGCCTGAGCGCGGCCAAGGCACTGAGCGAGGCGACCGGGGCACCCCTGGTGGCGGTGTCCCGCCTGGCTGTGCTGGCTTGGCGCAGTGGGGCGCAAACAGTCGCGCTCGACGCCGGCCGGGGGCGCATTTTTCTGCAGCTCGCGACCGGAGAAGAACGCCTGGCAAGCGTGGAAGAAACCCATGTGGCCCTGGCTCCCGGCGGACGTGCGCTCGGGGACAAAGACCTGGCAGTTTGTGAAATCCGTGCGGCCACCTTGTTCCCGGGGGCACGGGTCGTCGCGGAACCGACGGCGGCGGATGCGCTGCAGTATGGATGGGCTCGCATCGAAGCGTGCGACTGGGACGACCCCGTGACCCTGGACGCGCTTTACCTGTGGCGGCCCGAAGAGATGTTGCGGCCGGTGAGGGCGGAGTGAACCGGACGCCGGACACATCGTTGGGGGTGTGCGTCCGTCCCATGGTGCCGGGCGATGTGGATGCAGTGGTGGCAATGGCTGCCGTGGTGCCTACAGCCCCACACTGGCCTCCGGCAGAGTTCCACCGCATGCTCCGGGTGATCGGATGGAGCCCGGCACGTCGCGGCGCGTGGGTTGCGCACCTCCACGAGGGTGATGTTGTCGGGTTCGCGATCGCGAGCCAGGTTGTCGACACGGCTGAGTTGGAGGCGGTTGTCACCGCTCCGCCATTTCGCAGGCGCGGCATAGGCCGGGAACTTACCCAAGCCGTGTGTGCGTGGGCACGGTCCCAGGGAGCCGAACGGCTCCAGCTGGAAGCGCGGGCTTCGAACCACGATGCTTTGCGTTTGTACCGACGGCTCGGCTTCCACCAAAATGGTGTTCGCACACGCTACTACCGGAATCCAGAGGAAGACGCAATCCTGATGTGCTGCCCGCTGAGGCCGGAGCGGAAGCAAAGGCTTGAGTCCAAGGAGGCAAACCCCGACCCGCAAGGAGGCTGCGGAACGGGGCCTTAAAGCGCCTCCTGTTCAGGCCAGCAGTTTGTCCGGCGTGATCGGTGCATCCCGCAGACGCTTGCCGGTTGCGTGATAGATCGCATTGGCGATGGCGGCGGAAGCCCCCGTAATCCCGATTTCACCAATTCCGCGCGCGCCCAGCGGGTCGAAGTTCTTGTCCGGAATGCCGAGAAATGAAACATCGAGCACGCCAATGTCGAGATTGACCGGCACATGGTACTCGGCCAGGTTGTTGTTGACCGGACGGCCGGTTTTTGGATCGATGTGGGTGGCTTCTTCCAGCGCAAGGGACTGCGCCCAGACCAGGCCTCCGATCAACTGGCTCGTCGCGGTCTTCATGTTTAGCAGGGTGCCGACGTCGTAAACGGCGGTGAGGCGCCGAACCGTAACTTTAGGTACGTTTTCGTCGACTGCGACCTCGGCAAACACGGCACCCCAGGAATGCTGCGAAAACTCTTCCACGTCCTGCGAAGGCTCAGCCGAGGCTTTCGCCTCAACCGCGGCCCCGCCGTTGCGGGCGATGATCGCCGTGAAGGGAACCCCATTTGCCGGGGCGGATTTGCGGAATAGCTTTCCGTCCTTGAAGGCGAGCTCTTCCGGCAAGGCACCGTGAAAGGGCGAAGCCGGGTTGCCGATCTCGAGCGTGACCAGCTTGAGAACCGCCTGTTGCGCCGCCGCCTGCACCGCGGGCCCGACCGACGCGGCAGTCTGTGAGCCGCCGGAGACCGGACCCTGAGGCTGCTTGGTATCGCCGAGCTGCGCGTCCATCAGGTCGATCGGCATGCCGAGGGTGGCCGCCGCGACCTGCCCCATGATCGTGTAGGTGCCGGTGCCGAGATCCTGTGTGCCGGAGATGACGGCGACGCGACCATTCGGCTCAAAGCGCACAGCAGCCTGCGCCTCCGAGCGATTGGCCGGGTAGGTCGCGGTGGCCATGCCATAGCCGACCATCTCGGTGCCTTCACGGTGCGAGCGGGGCTCGGCGTTGCGCCTGGCCCAGCCGAAACGGTCTGCGCCTTGCTTGTAACACTCCCGCAGGTGCTTGCTGGAAAAGTGCTTATGGCTGGTCGGATCGTCCTCGGCGTAGTTCTTGAGCCGCAGCGCGATGGGATCCATCTTGAGCGCATACGCGAGCTCGTCCATTGCGATTTCAAGAGCAAAGGTGCCGGTCGCTTCGCCGGGGGCGCGTTGAAAGGTCGGCGTGCCCACGTTGAGCGAAACCAGCTTTTGCGAGGTGGTGATGACCGGAGATTCATAGAGCATCCGGGTTTGCCCGGAGGACGATTCGGTGAAGTCCTCGATCACGGAAACGTTGTTGAAGCAGTCGTGGCGGATGGCGGTGAGCGTGCCGTCGCGCTTGGCCCCGAGCACGATGTGCTGGTGTGTTCGCGGGCGGAAACCGACGGGGCCGAACATCTGCTCGCGCTCCAGCGCAAGACGGACGGGCCGTTTTGCGACCTTGGCGGCCATCGCTGTAAGCACGACGTGCGACCAGGTAGAGCCCTTGCACCCGAAGCCGCCGCCGGTGTACGGGCAGATCACACGGACATTGTCGTCGGGGATGCCGAGGGTTTTGGCAACGGTTTTCTTGACGCCGAAGATGTACTGCGTCGCGTCATGCAGCGTGAGCAGCTCACCCTTCCACTCGGCGACGGTGGCATGGGGTTCCATGGGGTTGTGGTTTTGCAGGGCCGTGGTATACACCTGGTCGACGGTGACCTCGGCCTTGGCAAAGCCGTCGGGCACCTGCCCCTCGCTCAGCATTGGCGGAATTTTGTATTTGGCGGTGTGCGCCTGGGCGAAGCCCGCCTGGAAGTCGAGCTTGGGAGGCGCGACATCGTAGCGCACGTCGATTAGAGCGACAGCGGCGTGGGCCTGCTGGAGCGTTTCGGCCACGACGACCGCGATGGGCTGGTTGTTGTAGTACACGTTGGCATCCTGCAGCAGTTGCAGGACGCGGCCCGCGGGCGGGTTCACGCCTGCCTTGCCGTTGCCGGGCAGGCGC
>CAXTYP010000048.1:0-12734 GCA_964248435.1 uncultured Acidobacteriaceae bacterium
GCGCTCGTTGTCCACCACCTCGTTCAGCGACCCGTGCACAAACGTCACCCGCTGCCCCGGCCGCACCCGGTAGGCCCCGCCCTCCATCAGGCTGCTCGCCACCACGTACGGCGCATTCTCCCCGGCGTTGTCCACGCACGTGTCGCCTTGCGCGTTTACACGCAGCTTCAAGTCCGCCTGTCCCGGTCCCGACACCAGCAGCCGCATGTCCGGCGTCAGCACCACGTCTGAAAACGCGCCCGGCGCGTAGTGCGCCTCAAACGCCCCCTGGTCGAGTGAAAGCATCAGCCCCGCGTCCCCCGGGTGGCTCGTTGTTCGCGCCAGCACGTCCTGCGCGATATGCAGCGTCGTGCCCCTGCAAACCTCCACCGTCCCGCCGCGCGCCAGTGCCACCGTCGCTGCCCGGCTCCCCCCCGCGACCTCGCCATTGTTGGCCAGCGTCGCGCGCCCGTTCGCCACGCTGATCACGCCCTTCACCGTCACGCCCTCGGTCCCAACCGTCGCCACCGGCTGTTGCGCGAACACACCCAACGGCAGCAGCAACGCCGTCCATACCGCACCCACCAGCACCGCGCCCGGGCTACAGCGCAAGAAAGTTCCCCACCAGCCGCTTGCCCTCCCCCGTCAGCGCGCTTTCCGGGTGAAACTGCACCCCTTCCACGGGGTACCGGCGATGCCGCAAGCCCATAATCACGCCAGGCCCACTCCCAGGCTCACCCCCGGGTCCACTCTCGTCCGACGCCACCCGCGCCGAAACCTCCAGCTCCGCCGGCAGCCCTTCATCGGCCACGATCAGTGAGTGGTAGCGCGTGCACGTCATCGGGCTCTCGATCCCGGCAAAAATCGTCCGCCCGTCGTGCTCCACCGGGCTCGTCTTGCCGTGCATCAGCTTTGGCGCGCGCACCACCCGTCCGCCAAACGCCGCGCCCAGCGCCTGGTGCCCCAGGCATACTCCCAGGATGGGCACCCGCCCCGTAAACCGCCGGATCAGCTCGATCGAAATCCCCGCCTCCTGCGGCGTACACGGCCCCGGCGAAATCACAATCCGCTCCGGCCGGAGCGCGTCCACCTCATCCACCGTGAGCTCGTCGTTGCGGCGCACCACCACCTCCGCACCCAGCTCCCCCAGGTACTGCACCAGGTTGTAGGTAAACGAGTCGTAATTGTCCAGAACAAAGACCATGGTGTTCTTGAGTCTAGCCCAATCAACTTGTGTACGCTTACCTCATGCGAGCGAAATCAAGACTCTCCATCCGCAAAGTGGGTCCCCTTCAGGAGGCAGACATTGAGTTTGGCGATCTCACTGTCTTTGTGGGGCCTCAGGCAAGCGGGAAGAGCATTGCATTTCAGTGGCTAAAGCTGCTCACCGATACAAATGCTATCAAAGCCCAACTATCCGATCACGGAACAGATTGGGCAGGTGACGAAAAAGATTTCATGACCCTGTACTTCGGCGAAGGCATGAGTTCCTTATGGAATCAAGTAAGCAGCGAGGTGAGGTGGAATGACGAGCCCATTGATCTACAAAAGCTTGTCAAGCGAAAAGCGAGCTCTGGCAAAGAAAGCACTTTCTTGATTCCAGCTCAAAGGGTTCTGACGTTACGGGACGGCTGGCCCCGTCCTTTTAGTGATTATGGAACAGGCGATCCATATGCCGTACGCGCTTTCAGCGAAAAACTGCGCTTACTCATGGAAGACGACTTCAAGGTGGGGACAGCTTTATTTCCTCAAAGCAATAGATTGAAAGCGGAATATCGAAAAAAACTAGATCATAGCATATTCGGCGGTTTCAGCTTAAGCATGGTGCGAACGAACTCACAAAAGAGGTTGGTTCTGAAGAGCGGTGCAAGCGACCTTGCGTACATGGTTTGGTCAGCTGGGCAACGCGAATTTGTACCACTCCTGCTCGGACTTTACTGGTTAATGCCTCCAAGTAAGACGCCGAAGCGAGCCGGTATTGAGTGGGTCATTATTGAAGAACTTGAAATGGGGCTTCATCCTGAAGCTATCAGTACAGTTTTGTTGCTCATTCTCGAACTGCTCGCCCGCGGCTACAAAGTTTGCCTGTCGAGCCACTCGACTCTGGTCTTGGAATTGATATGGGCGTGGCGCGCGCTTCAGGCTTCAGGGAAGCCTAGCCCCGGGCAATTACTGGATTTGCTTGCGACGAAGCACTCAGGGCCTCTCATGGAAGTGGGAGCAAAAGTTATCAATAAAAAATGCAAAGTGTTCTACTTCGAAAGGGGTAAAACAACCCTGGATATCACGAACCTGAATCCCGATTCGCCACAGGAAAGAGAGTCAAGCTGGGGCGGCTTGCTTGAGTTCTCCGGAAAGGCCAATCAGGTGGTTGCGAAAGCGATTGCAAATTCTAGAGTCGAGCGTACCGGCTCGCGAACAAGGGATAGTAGTCGTTCATGAGCTTCAAATCAGACATCGAAAGCACCGGCGGTCTACACAACGCCTGGAAAACTGGATTGCAGGCCTTGGAGCATCAGGACAGAAGTCGGCTTGAAGTAGCACGACCTCGCGACTTATGTGGCAGCGCGGCCATCGATTCCGAGCTGCGCGATTTGTATCCTGACCAGTCTCGTTGGGATTATGTTATCTGCCGCAAGAGTGCAGATGTCGAGCAAGCCCATTTCATTGAGGTCCATCCTGCAACAACCTCGTCGCACATGAAAGAGGTGGAAGCCAAGGCTGAGTGGTTGCTGAAGTGGCTGGCGAATACACCTTTAAAGAGCAGAGAACGCTCACTGCATTGGATCGCAACAGGAACAATTTCCTTTACGCAAAGAGACCCAAGGATTCGAGCATTAGCTTTAAAAGGAGTCACGCTGGCCGGTACTCGACTCAAGCTCAAGTGATAGCCCAGCTCTGATTTAATCCACCCGGCTCCTCACGCCGCGCCCTCGACGCGATCAGTTACCTCAAGCGGGTTTCAGCGCTCCGGCGTCAAAAGCGGCGACCCGTCAAGCCGCAACATCATCTCGCTCGTCAACTCAAACCCCATCCCCTCATACAGCGCCCGCCCCTGCGGCGAAGCATGCAGCACCACCGTCAACACCCCGCGCCGCCTGCACTCCTCCAGCACCGCTTCCATCAGGCGCTTTGCATACCCGCGCCCCCGGACTCGTATAAACATTCAGCACATACGCGCGGGCAGCCTGCGAGTGCATCCAGTGCGGCGGAAAATCGGCAAAAAAGATCCCCGCGCCCGCCACCACTTCACCCCCGTCCTCCAGCAGCAGCCCCACATACCGGCCATCGCTCAGCCGTTCGCGAACCCACGGCTCAAACGCCGCGTCCGCTTCACCTAGCGCCTGATCCGAGCCAAATGAATTGTCCGCAAACATCCGTCGGCGTTGCCCGGTGATCAGCGCCACATCGTCCGCGGTCCCATAGCGAATCGCTTCCATAGCCTTCGATCCTAAGCCGTTGTGAAATCCCAACTCAATACACCCAGCTCCGCACATCCGCGCCCTTCGGCGCCGTCGCCTTCATCCGCGCCGCCATCTGCGGCAGCACCCGCTGCGCCCAGGTCCGATTATTCTCCGCCATCGTGTAAGCATCCGGCCCGCCCGTGTAACAGTGCGGCGCCCCCGCCCCGTACTGAAAGCTCGCGTCTGAATGCGGATTGCGGGTCCCGTCCAGCATCCGCTGCATCCGGTGCACGGCATTGTTTAAAAAGTACGTATCGCCCTCGCCCGCCTGCACATGGATCTTCCCCTCCAGCTTCGGCCCCAGCGTCGCCCAGTCGCGCTGCGTCACCGCCGTCAGGTCCCAGTGGTCGTGCCAATACTTCACCACGCTCTTGTCGATCACACCCGTCCGGTCATCCCACACCGGCATCGGCAGCCCATCCGGCCCTTGCGGCGAAAACACCGCCTGCCACACATTCCACTGTTCCCCCGAGCGCCCCCGCGTCCCCAGCACATACTCAAACTGCACCTCGTCGCCGGTCGTCGCCAAAATCGACCCATCCGCCTTCCGGTCCGCCGCAATCGGAACCGAGCCGAAGTCCGCCCGGCGCACAAACGCGTTCGGGTCCTCGTACAGGTTCACATTCTGGTAATCGTGAAAGTCCACCGGGTCCGGGCACGCCGCCCAGGTGCCGTTATAAAAGTCCGGATAAAAAATCTGCGAAGCCAGCGCTTCCCACCCGCCCGTCGACCCGCCAAACGTCGCCCGCGCCCACCCCTGCCCAATCCCGCGAAACTCCCTCTCAATCTCGGGCACCAGCTCCTCCGTCACCGCCGACCCATACGGACCCACATTCTCCGAATCCACCACGTACGAGTCGTCATAGTAGGGGTTCGCGTTCTGAATCGAGATCACGAGCATGTGCGGCATGCGCCCATTCGTCCAGTCTTCAAACCACTCGTAGCCCTGCTCCGCCTGCGCCCGCGCGTGCCCCTTCAGCCCCTCTTCCGGCGGCGTCGTGCGAAACGGCAGCCCAAAATAAGGCTTGAAATGGTCCTGGTACACCACCGTCGGATAATGCGCCTCCGGGTGCTCCGCAAAGCCCGGCGGCAGCAGCACCCATGCATCCAGGTACATGTCGCGCCCCCAAAACGCCGACAACTTCGCCGAGCGCATGTGCACGTATCGCAGAAACGGCTTCGCGCCAGGGTCCCGCGCCAGCAGCTCGTCCGGCGTCGCGACCGGCGGCACCACTTTGTCGAGCACGAGCTTCACCGTATGCCCCGCCGCACCGTTACCATTTCCAGTCCAGTTCACCGTCTGTGGCGCGTCATACGGGTTGCCGGGCTTGCGATTCCAGTGCTGCCCTTCGCCCCGGTCCGGCGGCAGCGAAACCGTCTTGCCATTCCGGAGGTGGAACGGCTCATACACGTTAAACACCGCCTGCACCTGGTACGTCCCCGCCGGCACCTCCGACAAATGCCGCAGCGGATACCCCGCCGTCGCCTCCGTAATCAACACCGTCCCACCCGGCCGCAGGCCTTCGACATCAACACCAAACGCCTGCGCCGAGTCATACTGTTCCTGCACCTGGTCGCGCGGTTCCTCTTCGCCGCCGCGTTTGGCGGAGCCGCCCTTCGCAAACACCACGATCAAGTGACCCGTAAGACGAGTCGCGCCCGCCGGAAACGCCGACCCCGGAACCGTAACAGCAATCGAAGCCGCAGGAACCGAAGCCGCCACCTGCGCAAACATCGGCGCGGCACCAGCAAGGAGAGAAAACAATGCAAGAGCAGGGAAGAGACGCATAGCAAACAAACTAGCATCCCGCGCGCGCGCTGCAATCCCCAAAGCGCCTCAGCCTGTCACCCGGTATTTCCATCCGGTCCAGCCTTCATGACAGGCAATCGACCATCGCGAAGCTAGCAAGCACCCGCTATCAACACCAACACAGGCGCAAACCGCAGGAATGTCAAGTAGCCGCATCGTCAGCGCATGAGCACCGACATCAACCGCTAACTTCCGACAACGGCGTTTAGCAGGACTCAAGTTCGTTGCTCACACAAGATGCTTGCTGAAGAGGTCCACCACACTCTGCGGAGCGTTGTTGTCGAAGAACCTTTTCAGGTTCTGTGCAGATTCACGAGCGAATCTTTCGCTCCTAGGGAAAAGTTCGTTCTCGTAAGCCGCAAATGCGGCTTCGTGATCCCCAGGGTATGCGATTAAGGCTCGAGCAAGTTCCGCGCCATCGTACATGGCGAGGTTGGCACCCTCGCCTGCGAACGGGCTCATCAGATGAGCCGCATCTCCGAGCAGCGTTACGCCTGGAACCCGTTTCCACCGGTGATCGACCGGCAGAGCGTAGATGGGCCGGAGCAAAGGGTCGACTTCACTGTCAACAATCAGGGCGGTAAGCTGCGGAGCCCATCCCAAGAATTCATCCGCGATATGCGACAAGCTGGATTGAGCGTCACGGGAGTTGAAGGAAGCAATCCAGCTCTCCGACTTATTTAACGCAACATAGGTCTTCAGCGTGCCGTCGGCGTTGCGATGCGCCAGGATGCCCTTGCCCGGAGCTACTGCCATACAGGTGCCGCTCCCGATCGCATCCGCGCTTGCTTTGTGGCGCGTGTCGCCGTCAGAGAGGAAGGTTTCGATGAAGCAGGTGCCTGTATAAAGCGGCTTTGCGTCGGATACGAGTGGACGCACCCTCGACCACGCGCCATCGGCTGCGACAAGCGCGTCGCTGACAACCGTCGAGCCGTTGAAGAAGCTTACCGTGTGTCTGCCGTCAGCATTCGATGTTACGGAGGCCACCTTGTGACCCCACCGGATCATCTCCTCGGGTATGGAATCGATGAGCATTTTTCGCAGTTCGCCGCGATCCACTTCGGGCCGCTTGACGGCATATCCACCGGGTTTGTCCAGGAGGATCGTGCCGCGTTTATCGACGACGCGTTTTGCATCCTCACCGGGACGGACGAGGGAAAGAAAGGACTCGAACAGACCCGCAGCTTCGATGGCAAGCTGTCCGTTGTATTCGTGAAGATCGAGAAGACCGCCCTGCGCCCTTGCATGAGCGGATGCTTCCGCTTCATAGACCGTAGCTCTCACACCATGCAGATGGAAAATCCGGGCAAGGGTAAGGCCGCCGAGTCCGGCACCGATGATTGTGATTGGGTGTTGCATGGTAGCGCTCCTTTGAACGTAGTCAGTCTTGTGGGCTGACCGTCGCAACTTGCACTAGGCAGTTGCATTCGGAGACGCTGGCCGAATCACACAGAGCGCGTGATTGACTTGTACTCGACAGCCGTGTCAGTAAATTGCTGACTCAGGAATCGTTTTTCGCGACTGTTGCAAGCCTAACGCATCTACACGGCTTAGCAAAGCCTTTCGTATTCTGGGCAGTCCTCCGCACAGTTCAAGCCGTTGCTCACTCCCGGTAAGTCGCATTATCGTCATCAACGCGGCCTCACCCGCGCAAAACCCTCAACCCCCGCTCGATCGCCCGGATCACCCCCCGAGCCTTGTTCCGGCACTCCTCGTACTCCCGCTCCGGCACCGAATCCGCGACCACCCCGGCCCCCGCCGGCACCTCCGACAAGCGCCGCAGCGGATACCCCGCCGTCGCCTCCGTGATCAACACCGTCCCACCCGGCCGCAGGCCTTCGACGTCCACACCAAACGCCTGCGCCGAGTCATACTGCTCCTGCACCTGGTCGCGCGGTTCCTCTTCACCCCCGTGCTTAGTGGAACCGCCCTTCGCAAACACCACGATCAAGTGACCCGTAAGACGGGTCGCACCCGCCGGAAACGCCGACCCCGGCACCGTGACAGCAATCAAAGGTCCGGGAACCGAAGCCGCAGCCTGCCCCCACATCGGCAAAGCACCGGTAACAAGAGAAAACAATGCAAGAGCAGGGAAGAGACGCATAGCAAACAAACTAGCATCCCGCGCGCGCGCTGCAATCCCCAAAGCGCCTCAGCCTGTCACCCGGTATTTCCATCCGGTCCAGCCTTCATGACAGGCAATCGACCATCGCGAAGCTAGCAAGCACCCGCTATCAACACCAACACAGGCGCAAACCGCAGGAATGTCAAGTAGCCGCATCGTCAGCGCATGAGCACCGACATCAACCGCTAACTTCCGACAACGGCGTTTAGCAGGACTCAAGTTCGTTGCTCACACAAGATGCTTGCTGAAGAGGTCCACCACACTCTGCGGAGCGTTGTTGTCGAAGAACCTTTTCAGGTTCTGTGCAGATTCACGAGCGAATCTTTCGCTCCTAGGGAAAAGTTCGTTCTCGTAAGCCGCAAATGCGGCTTCGTGATCCCCAGGGTATGCGATTAAGGCTCGAGCAAGTTCCGCGCCATCGTACATGGCGAGGTTGGCACCCTCGCCTGCGAACGGGCTCATCAGATGAGCCGCATCTCCGAGCAGCGTTACGCCTGGAACCCGTTTCCACCGGTGATCGACCGGCAGAGCGTAGATGGGCCGGAGCAAAGGGTCGACTTCACTGTCAACAATCAGGGCGGTAAGCTGCGGAGCCCATCCCAAGAATTCATCCGCGATATGCGACAAGCTGGATTGAGCGTCACGGGAGTTGAAGGAAGCAATCCAGCTCTCCGACTTATTTAACGCAACATAGGTCTTCAGCGTGCCGTCGGCGTTGCGATGCGCCAGGATGCCCTTGCCCGGAGCTACTGCCATACAGGTGCCGCTCCCGATCGCATCCGCGCTTGCTTTGTGGCGCGTGTCGCCGTCAGAGAGGAAGGTTTCGATGAAGCAGGTGCCTGTATAAAGCGGCTTTGCGTCGGATACGAGTGGACGCACCCTCGACCACGCGCCATCGGCTGCGACAAGCGCGTCGCTGACAACCGTCGAGCCGTTGAAGAAGCTTACCGTGTGTCTGCCGTCAGCATTCGATGTTACGGAGGCCACCTTGTGACCCCACCGGATCATCTCCTCGGGTATGGAATCGATGAGCATTTTTCGCAGTTCGCCGCGATCCACTTCGGGCCGCTTGACGGCATATCCACCGGGTTTGTCCAGGAGGATCGTGCCGCGTTTATCGACGACGCGTTTTGCATCCTCACCGGGACGGACGAGGGAAAGAAAGGACTCGAACAGACCCGCAGCTTCGATGGCAAGCTGTCCGTTGTATTCGTGAAGATCGAGAAGACCGCCCTGCGCCCTTGCATGAGCGGATGCTTCCGCTTCATAGACCGTAGCTCTCACACCATGCAGATGGAAAATCCGGGCAAGGGTAAGGCCGCCGAGTCCGGCACCGATGATTGTGATTGGGTGTTGCATGGTAGCGCTCCTTTGAACGTAGTCAGTCTTGTGGGCTGACCGTCGCAACTTGCACTAGGCAGTTGCATTCGGAGACGCTGGCCGAATCACACAGAGCGCGTGATTGACTTGTACTCGACAGCCGTGTCAGTAAATTGCTGACTCAGGAATCGTTTTTCGCGACTGTTGCAAGCCTAACGCATCTACACGGCTTAGCAAAGCCTTTCGTATTCTGGGCAGTCCTCCGCACAGTTCAAGCCGTTGCTCACTCCCGGTAAGTCGCATTATCGTCATCAACGCGGCCTCACCCGCGCAAAACCCTCAACCCCCGCTCGATCGCCCGGATCACCCCCCGAGCCTTGTTCCGGCACTCCTCGTACTCCCGCTCCGGCACCGAATCCGCGACCACCCCGGCCCCCGCCGGCACCTCCGACAAGCGCCGCAGCGGATACCCCGCCGTCGCCTCCGTGATCAACACCGTCCCACCCGGCCGCAGGCCTTCGACGTCCACACCAAACGCCTGCGCCGAGTCATACTGCTCCTGCACCTGGTCGCGCGGTTCCTCTTCACCCCCGTGCTTAGTGGAACCGCCCTTCGCAAACACCACGATCAAGTGACCCGTAAGACGGGTCACACCCGCCGGAAACGCCGACCCCGGCATCGTAACGGCAATCGAAGCCGCAGGAACCGAAGCCGCAGCCTGCGCAAACATCGGCGCGGCGCCAGCAGAAAGAGAGAAAACAACGCAAGAGCAGGGAAGAGACGCATAGCAAACAAACTAGCATCCCCCGCGCTCTATGCAATTTCTCGAGTGCAACCATTCAGCGCAAACGCAGGAATGTCACGGAGATCGGCATTCCGAGCCTTGAACCTCAAGTGTTGGTTGCGCCTAAGTTTTCATCGCCGCGTTTCCCGTCACCTATCAACTCAACTCAACTCAGCTGTTCCTTGTCCAGCAGCTCCATCACTCGATCTTTGATCTGGTCGCGCATTTGCCGCACGTCGTCGATAGGCAAAGCTTTTGGGTCGCGAAGAGGCCAGTCATCGCGGCGTAGACCTAGAACATAGGGACATTGCTCGCCGCATCCCATTGTCACAAGCAGACTTGCATCACGCGCCAGCGCTTCCGTAAGAAGCTGTGGTTGCGCCTGGGACAGATCGATGCCAATCTCACCCATGACTTCCAGCACCCTGGGGTGAACACGTGGTCCTGGCTCCGTTCCGGCAGATACGGCCCGAGCTTTCTCAGGATCAGCAAACTCGTTGAAAAAAGCGGCCGCCATCTGCGACCGCCCGCCATTGTGAATACAGGCAAAAATCACGGTCTTCGTAGTTGTTCTGGTTGACTCGATGCTGGCCGGAATGTCGCGAACGCTGATCGCGAGGTGCGGCTTGAGAGAGGTTACTTTCATAGTACCCGCCTCAATATGCGTTAAGCCAAATATAGCCCTGGAGTAGACATGCGTCAAGGCATATATTAGGTTTATGGCAAAGATGGTCGCATACGATATGGAACGCTTTTTCCAGGCGCTGGGCGACAACACTCGCCTGAGGCTGCTCAACCTGATGGGCAACCAGGAGCTGTGCGTTTGCTACTTCGTGGAAATCCTGGGACAAGCTCAGCCCAAGATTTCTCGGCATTTGGCTTATCTGCGAAGTGCCGGACTCGTGGCCGCCCGCCGTGAGGGGACTTGGATGCACTATCGGATTGCGCCTCCGCCCCACACAGGCGCCGCTAGGATACTTCGGCAAACGCTTGATTGGCTTCAGGAGGACAGGAGCATGCAGGGCGACCGTTCGCGGCTCTCAAAAGCTTGCTGCGCCCCGGGAAAGTTCATCGGCTTACAAGGTGCTCCGCAACCGTCTCCGGTAGAGAGTTGCATCCTCAGTGAGGCGCTCTGATGACACCTGCGGTGCCCGCAACTCAGGGTCGGACCTGCACACCAGTGGCCCGTAAAAGGCTTTAGTTTCTCGACCGCTTTCTGACACTCTGGATTTTTCTCGCCATGGCAGTCGGCGTGGCTGTCGGTCACTTCGTCCCCGCGTCGGCTGGTCTTGTGAGCCGTTTTCAAAGCGGCACGACAAACATCCCCATTGCCATCGGGCTCGTCATCATGATGTTCCCACCTTTGGCGAAAGTACGGTACGAGAAGCTGGGCGAGGTCTTCAGGAATAAAAAGGTCCTGGGCCTTTCGCTCGTACAGAACTGGCTTATCGGGCCGGTGCTGATGTTCCTGCTGGCTATCGTATTTTTGCGCGGCGAACCGGCGTACATGCGTGGCCTGATTCTGATCGGTATCGCCCGCTGTATCGCGATGGTGTTGGTCTGGAACGAGCTGGCCGAGGGGGACACGGACTATGTTGCCGGTCTGGTTGCGATCAACAGCGTGTTTCAGGTGCTGTTTTACAGCCTCTATGCTTGGGTCTTTCTAACCGTCCTGCCAAAGTGGTTCGGTTTGCAAGGAAGTGTCGTACCAGTCGGGATCGCGGACATTGCTAAGAGCGTCGGTCTCTACCTCGGCGTTCCGTTTTTGGCGGGCTTCCTCACCCGCTTTGTTCTGGTTCGCATCAGGGGAGAGGAGTGGTATCGCAGTCGCTTCGTGCCCCGCATCAGTCCTCTTACACTCATCGCCCTGCTCTTCACGATCCTGGTGATGTTCTCCCTCAAGGGCGATCTGATCGTGCGGCTTCCGCTCGATGTCGTCCGTATCGCGGCCCCACTGGTCGTTTGCTTCCTTGTTATGTTCCTGGTGAGCTTCTGGATGGGTAAAAAGCTTGGAGCCGATTACGCCCAGTCGGCAACCCTGTCCTTTACAGCGGCTGGCAATAATTTCGAGCTGGCGATTGCCGTGGCCGTGGCCGTCTTTGGTCTCAACTCAGGTGAGGCATTCGTTGGAGTCGTTGGGCCTTTAGTCGAAATGCCAGCCCTGATTGGGTTGGTCAATGTCGCGTTTTGGATGCGACGTCGGTATTTCACCTCGGGACAGACCGGGTTCGCGATTCACTCCGTAGAGGATGCTCCCTAGTCAGGTCCGCGATGGGTCCTGGTAAGTCGTATCGCCGCAGTAAGGAACCTCCCCCCGACAACAACCCTCAACCCCCGCGCGCCCGTTCGATCGCCCGGATCACCCCCCGAGCCTTGTTCCGGCACTCCTCATACTCACGCTCCGGCACCGAATCCGCGACCACCCCGGCCCCCGCCGGCACCGACCCGCGTTCGCCCTCCATCACCAGCGTCCGAATCGCGATACACGAGTCCAGATTGCCCGAATAATCCGCGTACAAAATCGCGCCGCGGAAAATCCCCGCCGCGCCGGCTCCAGCTCGTCGATCATCTCCATGGCGCGAATCTTCGGCGCGCCCGACAGCGTTCCGGCCGGGAAGCACGCCCGCAGAGCATCCACCGCGTTCAGCTCCGCGCGCAGCCGCCCCTCGATCGCACTCACAATGTGCATTACGTGCGAGTAGCGCTCAATCAGCATCAGGTCGCGCACCCGCACGCTGCCGTACTCGCTCACCCGCCCCACATCGTTGCGCCCCAGGTCCACCAGCATCACGTGCTCGGCGCGCTCTTTTTCGTCGAGGAGCAGATCCTCCGCGATCCGCGCGTCCTCGTCCTCATCCGCCCCGCGCGGCCGCGTCCCGGCGATCGGCCGGTACTCCACCCGCCGGCCCGTCACCCGCACCAGCAGCTCCGGCGACGAGCCCACGATATGCGTCATGCCCGCGCCTGCCCCGTCTTCATTCAGCCGCAGCCGCAGGTAGTACATGTACGGCGAAGGATTGACCACCCGCAGCGACCGGTACACCCGGAACGGGTCCACCCCCGGCTCCACATCGAAGCGCTGCGACAGCACCACCTGGAACACATCGCCGGCCGCGATGTACTCCTGCGCCTTTTCGACCGAAAGCAGAAACTCCGCCTTGCCCGTCCGCGGCCGCACCTCGAGCACCCCCCGCGCCTGGGGAGAGGGCTCTGCCGCGCTCGCCGGACCCACTGCGCTTGCAGGACCCAGCG
>CAXTYP010000049.1:0-12391 GCA_964248435.1 uncultured Acidobacteriaceae bacterium
GGGCACAAGGTCCCGGACGCCTTCTGCGGTGGCGATGACGCATCGCAAACAGCCAATTACTTCTTTTTGTACGGTGGCCGGGGCGGCCGCAGCCTGGGCGATACGGTGACGGGCGGCAGCAGGACTGCCGGCTTCTTCAGCCGCGGCACGGTCAGCCGCACGCTGCGGGGCGGCTTCGGCAGCGGGGGCGAAGGCGGGGGCGAGTAGTGCGGCGACGGGTGCTTGCACCGAGGCCGGGTTGGGAGCGGATCGTCTCCTCCCAGGGGCTCACGTTCCACTCGGTCAAGGAACGGCCTTACTGGGACGAGTCGGCCTGCTGGGAATTTTCGGCAGCGGAGATCGACCGGCTGGAAGCGGCCGGGACAGAGATCCAGCGGCTGTGTCTCGGGGCGGGCGAACACATCCTCCGCAACAACCTGTTCCGGTTCATGCACATCCCGGCCGACGCCGAAGCGGCCATCCGGCAAAGCTGGGAAGCGGAGCCGCCGGCGCTCTACGGTCGCCTGGACCTGGCTTATGACGGCGCGGAGATCAAGCTGCTCGAATACAACGCGGATACGCCGACCTCGCTGCTGGAAGCCTCGGTGATCCAGTGGCGCTGGCTTGAAGACCGTTTCCCGCAGCGTGACCAGTGGAACGTGATCCATGAGCGGCTGGTGGCCAAGTGGCGCGACCTGAAGCCGTACCTGGCTTCAACCGTGTACTTTGCGCACGATGGCGCGGACGAGGACTTGCTGACCGTGGCTTACCTGGCGGACACGGCGCGTGAAGCAGGCCTGGGCACGGCGACTCTGCCCATGGCGCGTCTCGGGTGGAATGCGGCGCGCGGCTGTTTTGTCGATGCACGGGAAAGGGCGGTTGGGTCGCTGTTCAAGCTTTACCCGTGGGAGACCTTGCTAAGCGAGCCATTCGGCGCGCATGCCCTTCGATCCCTGGCGCGTGGCCAACATCCCGAGCCCAGGCGCACGCAGTGGATCGAGCCGGTTTGGAAGATGCTGTGGTCGAACAAGGCCCTCCTGGCAGTGTTGTGGACACTCTACCCGGATCACCCCCTGTTGCTGCCCGCGTTTCTTGACGGCCCACGCGGCATGACGGCGTACGTCCGCAAGCCGCTGCTGGGCCGGGAAGGCGCGAATGTAAGCTGGACCGACGGGGCTCGCAGCGTGGAAACCGGGGGAGCTTTCGGGCACGGACCCTGGCTCTACCAGGCACTGGCGCCCCTGGCGCAGGCTGACGGCCACTGGGCCGTTCTTGGCGTGTGGATGGTCGATGGGGAACCGTGCGGCCTGGGCATGCGCGAAGGGGCGACGCCGGTGATCCGCAACACGGACCGTTTTGTGCCTCACCTGTTCTAGGCCTCGGTCCGCGGGCTTCAGCGCTCGGCGCACTGGGCGGCTTGGTATAGTGAAGAGCATGGCCGCTGCCCCTCCCAAGACATTTTATCTCGAAACCTTCGGCTGCCAGATGAACGTCCACGACTCGGAAAAGGTGATCGGGACGCTGCAGAGCGAGGGTTACGCCCAGGTTGAAACCGAGGAAGCTGCGGACCTGATCCTGTACAACACCTGCTCGATCCGGGACAAGGCGGAGCAGAAGGTTTTTAACCGTCTGAACGACTACAAAAAGCTGCACAAGCAGGGCAAGCGCTTCGGCGTGCTGGGCTGCGTGGCGCAGCAGGAGGGCGAGCGCATCTTTGAGCGCGCGCCATATGTATCGCTGGTGTCCGGCTCGGCCAGCTACCGCAAGCTGCCGGAGATGCTGGTGCAGCTCGAAGCGGGCAACACGCGCGTAACCGGGCTCGACGACCGGCAGACCGATGAGACGTTTGTGACGGAGTTTACGGCGCGCTCCAACCGGCACCGTGGCTACATCACCATTGTGGAAGGCTGCGACAAGTTTTGCGCCTACTGCGTGGTGCCGTACACGCGTGGCAAGGAGCGCTCGCGCACCTCGTCCAGTGTGCTTGAGGAAGCCCGCCGGATGGCGGACTCCGGCTTTACGGAAATCCAGTTGCTGGGTCAGAACGTGAACTCTTACCGCGACCCGGAAGGGAAGCGGACCTTTGCCGAGCTGCTGGCGGCGGTCGGCGAGGTCGCGGGCATCCGGCGCGTCCGCTTCACCACCTCGCACCCGCGCGATTTTACCCGCGAGATCGTGGAGGCGATCGATGCGGTGCCGACGCTCTGCGACCATGTGCACCTGCCGGTGCAGTCCGGCTCCAGCCGCGTATTAAAGCTGATGGCGCGCGAATACACCCGCGAATGGTACCTGGAGCGGATCGCGTGGATGAAGGCTGCCCGGCGGCCGATCAGCATGACGACGGACATCATTGTCGGGTTCCCGGGCGAAACAGCGGCGGACTTTGAAGACACCATCTCCATGCTGGCCGAGGTCGGCTACGACGCAGTGTTTGCGTTCAAGTACTCGCCCCGACCCAATACACCTGCCATCACGATGGCCGATTCCATCCCCGAAGAGGAAAAGTCGGTCCGCCTGCAAGTGCTGCTCGACCGCCAACGGGAGCTGCAGCGGGTCAACTATGCCCGGCATGTCGGCGAGGTACTGGAGGTGATGGTGGAAGGGCACACCAACGCGCGCGGCCAGACCACCGGGCGCACGACGCAGAACAAGACCCTGAACTTTACAACTGCGCAGCCGATTGCGCCCGCGCCGGGCTCGTACCTGCCGGTGCGCGTGACGGCTGCGTTCCCGAACAGCCTGGTCGGCGAAGCCGTGCTTGCGGGCGCTTAAGGAGCAGCGATGGAAGTTGAAATGAAAATACGCGGGCTGATGGTCGACCCTTCAACCCAGCAGCCCATCGTGATCCTGAAGGATTTGTCGGGAAACACGGTGCTGCCCATATGGGTGGGGTTGTTTGAGGCCAGTGCCATCGCTCTGGAGGTGGAAAAAGCCGCCACGCCGCGCCCGATGACCCACGACCTGCTTCGCAACATGATTCACGGTCTGAACGCGACGGTGGATCGCGTCGTGGTTTCCGAACTGCGCGACGACACCTTTTTTGCCGTGATCTGGCTGCGCCAGAAAGGGGAGGTCGTAACGGTGGACGCGCGCCCGTCCGACGCGCTGGCGCTGGCGCTGCGCTCCGACTGCCCCATCTTTGTGAACGAAGAAGTGCTGCGCACCGCCAAGGTCATCCCCAGCCCGGCCGACCAGGCCAGCGCGGAAGACCTGAAGAACTGGCTTGAAAACCTGAACGACGAAGACCTGGGCCGCTATAAGATGTAGGCAGTCACCACGATCGACCGCATTGTGTTTTGTTTTCTGCCCCACTTTCTTCCCGCTGCGTACCTCGAACGCTGGTTTCCCGCGTCACCCAACAGGACAGAATGAGTCAAGGTCTTCGCCGTATCGGCAAGCTGTTTGTCGCGCAAAATGCCAATCAGCTGGTTGTTACCGCGCAGCAGCTTTTGCTGCCTCCCACATTTCTGCGCGTCCTGGGTACGGCCGGCTATGCCGACTGGCTGGCCCTCAGCGCTTCCGTCGCCTATCTCGGCACGCTTAACTATGGTCTGCAAACCTACACCAACATGCAGATGACCATTCATTACAACCGTGGAGAGGTGCAGGAGTGCCGCGAAGTGCAGTCAGCAGGTTTGCGCATCCTGCTTGGGGCATTTTTCGGCGCGGCGTTGTTGTTGCTGGTCGTTTTCACCATTCCGCTCACCCGCTGGCTGCACCTGTCCCTTTCTCCGCGCTCCGCGCAGCTTACGCTGTACCTGCTCGGCATGCAGATCATGTCGAGCATGTTGTTCGGGTTTTTTTCCGGGTCGTACATGGTGTTCGGTGAAGCCCACCGCGGTGCGCATTTCGGCAACATGAACCAGCTGTTCGGCATGTTGGCGATCGTTGGACTGGTAGTGCTGCACAGGCCGTTTCCCATGATTGCCGCCGGCCAGGTTGCCGTCACGCTGATCATGGCGCTGATGCTGAGCTTCGACGTGTCGCGACGTTGCCCCGATCTTCGGCCAAGCCTGAAGTACTGGCGCAAAGGATCGTTTGGTTCGATCCTGAAGCCAAGCGGTCATTACATGCTGCTGGCCAGCTCCAACCTGCTGGCCTACCAGGTGCCGGTCGTGCTCATGAAGATGCTGCTGGGCCCGACGATCCTTGTCGCCTACAATGTGACCCGGACCGTGTACTCGCTTAGTCGCCGCGTGCTTTACCTGGTCACCAACTCGCTCAGCGCGGAGATTACGCTGATCTACGGCCAGCGCGACTGGCCGCGCCTGCACAAGCTGTATGCGCTGTCCGAGCGCGTCGTGCTGGTGATGACGCCGCCGATCACCTTTGGTTCCATGCTGGCGACGCCGCTGCTGCTACAGCTCTGGCTGCACCAGGGCGCGCTGTTCCGGCCGGGTATCTGCATCACCCTTGGGCTGACCATTTCCATCCTGTCGATCAAAGAGCACAAGTACCAGTTTCAGTTTTCTTCCAACCAGGTCAGGTCCATCTCCTGGCAGACGCTCGCGGCCTATGGGCTGACGAGCCTGATCTCCATCCCGCTGATGCCGAAGTTCGGAGTGCAGGGCTACCTGGTGACCTGGCTGATCTCGGAAACGCTGCAGCTCTTCTACCTGCTGCACTTGAACGACAAGTTGTTCGCCGGCCAGGCCCGGCTCGACCATAAGCCCGTCTACCAGATGCTGGCTATCATGGCCGTTTGCACTGTCCTATTGACCTGGCCGATCCTGCTTATCCGTCACGAGCCGTACCTGCTACAAGGCGTGATAGCGACCGTGGTTACGCTGTTGCTGAGCGCATTTTGCTACTGGATCTTCCAAGTGGACGAACTGCGCAGCCTGCTGTGGGGCAAGCTGGCCGCGCGAGTACCGGCGCTGGCCGGCAAGGGTGGAGCCGCTTAGATCGGATCAAGGTAGAAGTGTGGCGCCGGCGCGGTTCAGCTCGCTCGCGACCATGGGTGCCAGTGCCTGGGGCCGGATGTGGTCGTTCCACCAGGCCAGGCTCCTCGCCCGAAACTCTTCCAGCGCGTCGTAATCGCGGGCGTAGCGGCTAAGAATCCCGCGAAGCTCGCGCCAGTGATCGACGATCAGCAGGGGCGCGTTCGGATACAGATACTCGTCTTTCGGCAGAGGATTGGCGACAACCAGGCAGCCGGCCCGCAGCCCTTCAAATGCGCGGAAAGTGTCGGCCATGGAACCGCGGGGGGCGATGCAGATGCGCGACTGCATCATCTTCTCGGAGTAGTTGGCGAACGCGGGCAGGTCAGTGTTTTCGGCTGCCACATCGCCAAGATCCATGCGCCATGTGTCTTCTTTTTGAAGCTCGCGCAGCACGGCCCACACCTGCTTGCGCGCCTGGATCTTGGAGGTGGAGGTGTAGTGCTTGTAGCTGCCCGGCGGAACCGTCTCACCGACCTGCCCGGCAAAGAACGTGTCGAGCGAGCGGTCGCGCATCGCGACCTGCGGCAGCTCCGTCTGGCTGTGATAGCCGAGCGGAAGCCGAATGATGACCGAGTCGGCACGGACCGGGGCAGGCAGGTACGCCGGCCGCCCGGCATAGGCGCGGCGTGACCTGAGGCTGGTGTACCAGTCGCGAACGTACTCAAAGGTGAGTACGGCTTCAAGCCGGGTGGAAGGCAGGTGCGGACGGTAGCCAAGAAAGGGCCGCGACATCAGGTTGCGGAGCACGGCACGCACCTGCCGTCCATAGACCGGTACCTTGCAGCGTTCTTCCTGCAGCAGCACGGCAACAACGTCGCGACCATAGGCCGGCAGGTGATAGGCCTCCTTGGTGAAGAAGAAGCGTAGTCCTTGCGCCTCCACTTGCGGCAATGCCTGCTCGAGCACGTCGTAGGTGAAACGAAGCTCGGCGGGAAGAGCCTTTGTCCAGGGCGGCGGCGCGATCTCGCGCTGCCCGGTTGCGCCGGTGTAGGAACTATCCAGAAAAAAGCGATGGGTCACGGGCCGCCTTTACGCGATCGCCGCGGCACGGCTGGGCTCAAGCAAACGGCACAGGGCGTCCTCGTACAACGTCGTCTCGGCAATGTTCTCCACCGTTTGCTGCCCAGCGACGGCGATCGCCTGCCGGCGCGGCTCATCCTCGTACAAGGCAGCGATCGACTGAACCAAGGCATCGACATCGCCCGCGTCAATAACAAGTCCGTCCACACCATCGGTCAGCAGCTCCGATGCGCCGCAGTTGCGGGTCGCAATCGCGGGAACGCCATTGGCCATGGCCTCAAACAAGGCCATGCCGAAGCCGTCATCCATGCTGGGCAGCACAAACAAATCACAGCGCTGGTAGAATTCGGCGATCTTGGGAATGTACTCGATCAACTCGACGTTGGGTGTTTCGCGCAGCAGTTCGGCAAGTTTTGGGTAATTGGAAAAGTCGCTCGATGAGCGGATCAGCAGCCGTGCGTCCGGCAGATTGAGCCTGCGCCAGGCTTGCAGCAGGTACAGGTAGCCTTTACGCAGGGGATGTCCGCCCAACACGCCGACAGTGAAGGGAGTGTTGCGTTTCAGCCGAACCGGACCCCTGGCTTGTGCGCGACCCAGCAGCGGGGCCAGCACCAGCTTGGACTGCAGGTGCGACGGAAAGCTGCGACCGCTGTAGTGCGACGGCACCAGGATGGCCTCGGCCAGGTCGTATTCGCCAATCTGTCGGTCGCGAAACCAGGCCGGCTCCGGGGTAAACACGGCTCCTGTTTTTTCCGACTCTTCGCGCACGAGCTGCTGTTGAAAATCAACATGCGGGCAGGCGCGGTCGAGGGCGAAATAAATGCCGCGACGGAGTGCGGCTTCCCCGGTGTGCAAGGACTGCGTTGCAGACCCGATGACCATCTCAGTCCGAGGGATGGCCGCGGCCACCATGCGATCCCACCAGACGATGCCGTGCTGAGACGCCCCCGGCGGGAGCCGAAGCTTGCTCAGTCGAGCGAAGATTTCCACAAATGCAGGCACCAGGTGGGTCTTGACCCGGGGGTCCAGGTCTCGAAAAAAGCGGCGCGGCGCGCCTGTCCAGATACCAACCTCGTCGGCGTGCTTGCGAAGCGCGTTTGCCATCTGGACGATGTGAAACGGCCGAACAACCGAGATGGCGACCCTCATAGGCATGATCCTAGCATGTGGCTCACGGCAGCACCGGCTCCCGCAGGCCGTCGCGCGCGAACATGCCGCGCATCGAACGCAGGGCCTGCCGGGTGCGCTCTTCGTTCTCAATCAGCGAAAAACGCACATGGCCGTCGCCGTACTCGCCGAAGCCGATGCCCGGCGATACGGCCACTTTTGCTTCGCGCAGCAGGCGTGTTGAAAAGTCGAGCGAGGCGAGCGGCTCGCCGGTGATTGTTCCCGAGCGGTATGCCTCCGGGATCGGCGCCCACACAAACATGGTGGCCTTGGGGCTCGCGACCTGCCAGCCCATCTTGTTCAGCCCGGCCACCAGGCAGTCGCGGCGCTTGCGGTACGTCTCGGTGATGTCGGCAACGCAATCCTGCGGCCCTTCCAATGCGCAGATACTTGCCACCTGGATCGGCGTAAAGGTTCCGTAGTCGCAGTAGCTTTTCAGACGTGCGAGGGCCGCGACCAGCTGCGGATTGCCAACCATGAACCCGACACGCCAGCCCGGCATGTTGTAGCTCTTCGAGAGCGTGAAAAACTCCACCGCGATGTCCTTGGCTCCGGGAACCTGGAGTACAGACGGTGCCTGGTAGCCGTCAAAGGTGATGTCGGCATACGCGAGGTCATGGACCAGGTAGATGCCGTGCTCGCGGCATAGTTCGACGACCCGCGTCAGAAAGGCGAGATCGACACACTGGGTCGTCGGGTTCGCGGGGAAGTTCAGGATCAGCATCTTGGGCTTCGGATAGATCAGCGGGATGATCTCTTCCAGTTCAGCCAGAAAGGTATCTGTATTGTGGATCGCGACCGAGCGAATCGTCGCGCCCGCGATCACCGGGCCGTAGATGTGAATCGGATAGCTGGGGTTCGGCACCAGCACGACGTCGCCCCGGTCAAGCGTCGCCATGCACAGGTGCGCGATGCCTTCCTTGGAGCCAATGGTGACGATGGCCTCGGTGGCCGGGTCGATGTCAACGTTGTAGCGCCGGCCGTACCAGTCGGCGATGGCTTTTCTCAACCGCGGAATGCCCTTGGAAAGCGAATAGCGATGCGTTTCCGGCCGCTGCGCGGCTTCCACCATCTTGTCGACGATATGTCGCGGGGTGGCGCCGTCCGGATTTCCCATGCCGAAGTCGATGATGTCCTCACCGCGCCGGCGCGCCTCGGCTTTAAGCTCGCCGGTGATGTTGAAAACGTAAGCGGGAAGGCGCGTGAGGCGAGGGAAGTCGTGCACAAAGATGGCTCCGAAAGGGAGGTACGACGGCGCGCATGGTTGCCCTCTACACCCCGCTGCGAACAGGCTACAGGATCGCGCGACCTCGGACGCCCCTAGCAGCGTACGATTTTGTTACTTTCGATCCCCTTGGTGGCATTGCGTGTGTCAACGACCAGCTGCGATTCCCGTACGATTCCCTCGTAGTCATAGTCGGAGTGATCGGTCGCGATCAAAACGCAGTCGTACTCGCCGAGCCCGGTGAGCGGGGCACGATCCATGTTCAGGTCATAATGCCGGCCGCGCCCGACATGGGCAAAGTACGGATCGTGGTAGCGGACCTCAGCGCCGCGCGCGCGCAGCATCTCGATGATGGTCAAAGATGGCGATTCGCGCAGGTCGTCGATATCGCGCTTGTAGGAAAGCCCCAGTACCAGCACCCGCGAGCCGTTCACTGCCTTTCTGCAACGGTTCAATGCTTCGGTTGTCTGCTCGATCACATAGGCCGGCATGGCCCCGTTCACCTCGCCCGCCAACTCAATAAAGCGAGTCCTGAAGTCGAACTGGCGAGCCTTCCACGACAGGTAGAAAGGATCGATCGGGATGCAATGGCCGCCGAGTCCCGGGCCCGGATAAAACGCCTGAAAGCCGAAAGGCTTGGTCCGGGCCGCGTCGATGACCTCGTGGAGATCGATCTCCATGCGCTGGCATAGCTGTTTCAGTTCGTTGACCAGCGCGATATTAACGCAGCGGTAGATATTTTCAAGCAGCTTGGTCATCTCCGCCGCGGCCGGCGACGACACAGGAACGGTGGTGTTGAAGATGGTGCCGTAAAGTGCCGCTGCCAGCTGGCCGGCCGGCTCGCCAAAAGCCCCGATCACCTTGGGGATGTCGCGGCGGGCGACCGTGTCGTTGCCCGGATCCTCGCGTTCGGGCGAAAAAGCAACGTGGAAGCCATGCTGCTCTTCCTCGTTGCGCAGGGCGCGGAGCCCGTCCGGCGCGCCGGCCTCCAGCAGCGGAATCAGCACCTCCTCGGTGGTCCCCGGGTAGGTGGTGCTTTCAAGCACGATCAGCTGACCCGGCTGCAGGTACGGTGCAATGGCGCGCGCGGTCTGCTCGATGTAGCTCAGGTCGGGCTCGTGGTGCTCGGACAAGGGGGTCGGGACGCAGATGATGACGGCATCCATGTCACGCACAGCCGCGAAATCGTCTGTGGCGCGGAAGCCCGAACGTTGTGCCGCAGCAATCTCCGTTCCCGGGATGCGGACGATATAGGAACCGGCGGCGTTCAGCGTGTCGACCTTGGTGCGATCGATGTCGAAGCCCGTCACTGGAAAGCGCTCTTCCGAAAAGAGCAAAGCCAGGGGCAGCCCCACATAGCCCATCCCCACGATGCCGACCCGCGCCGAACGTTCTGCAATCCGGCGGAGAGCCTGCGCCTGAAGAGTGGGAATTGGCTGCGACACGGTATCAGGGGTCATGGGAGCTCCTGTGATCCATCATATTAAAGAGAGGCGCCGCGGCCTCTTTCTTCATCTCAAACCCACCCCCCAGGAGGTAACGTTCCTTCGGTGTTTTTCGTGGCTGTTTGTAGGCGTAGGGTGTCCTGCTTCTATGGGAAAATCACTCATTGCCGTTGAGTGCAACCCTGGGTCCATAGATTTTCTGCAAGATGAAAGCGAGCAGTTCCCCCATGACAGCGCAAGGCACCCGTATTCGAAGTCTGGACGGCGTTCGTGCCTTCGCCATCGCTACCGTTCTGCTGGCGCACCTCCAGCAGCGGTTTCACGTCGTCCGGCTGGAAATCTGGGCACCGGATGGGGTCGAGCTTTTCTTTGTTTTGAGTGGGTTCCTGATCACCGGCATACTGGTCCGCGAACAGGTAAAGCGGGGCGGCGTCAACATGAGGGTCTTTTACCGGCGCCGGGCGACTGGCATCCTGCCGCCCCTGCTGGTCTACCTGGGCGTCATTGCTGCGGTCCTGCTCGGCAGCGGGCGGTCGCTGCCATGGGCTGCCATAGCCAGCGCCGCATTGTTTGTGGCCAATCTGGACCCGCAGCAGGCTCCCGTCTCTATGCAGCACCTTTGGTCGCTGGCGCTTGAAGAGCAGTTCTATCTCGTGTGGCCGCTGATCCTGCTTGCGTGCCTGCGATGGGGCGGTCGCCGTGCTGCGACCTGGGCATCGATCATCATGATCGGGGCGAGCCCGGTGTTCCGGATCGGGGTAGGACTCCTTCATCCTCCGCTGCTGGCACACCGCGAAAGCATCCTGCTGCCCGGGCGCATGGATAGCCTGCTGGCCGGGGCATTGCTTGCCCTATGCCAAGGCAGGGCCACGTGGAACAGGATACGGCAACGCGTGGAGCGCTTTCCGTGGGCTGCACCCTTGTTTTTTCTGGTCCTTTCACCGGTGCTTCGGAGCGAGCTCGGCAGCAGCTACACCTTTACAGTGGGCTATACCGCGGAGTCGATCGCCGTGGCTTTCTTCTTCGCCTGGCTGTTGGACCGTCCGCACTCGCTGGCCAGTCGCGCCCTGAGCCTGCGCCCAGTCGCTTTTTTTGGCGTTGCTTCTTACAGCGTGTATTTGTACCAATCCGTTGTTATCTTTGAGTGGCCGGTGTATGCCGGCGGCGCTCATCCCATCCTGGTTCTGCTGATTGCCATTCTGGCCGGGCTGGCCGCGTACTTTCTTGTGGAGGTACCAGTGGCCCTCCTCCGCAACCGGGAACCCGGGCGCGTTGTCGCTGTTAAGCGCCGCGCCCCGGAGCCGACCATCCTGTCCCCAAGACCCCTGAGCCGAAAAACGACGGTGTTGTAGGGCGCTCACATCCTCGTGGTGGCTCGGGCACAAGGGCACATTGTTCGCGCTTGAGACATCCCTGGAACTCAAGCCGGCGAATCGAGGAAGTCCGGCGTGGCGAGTGCGGTTCATAGCCCTTCGCCGCTGAATGGGTTCACCTGCTGCGGCTTGGCAGCAGTCGGGTCGGCCGGTATTGGGTCGAGCTCTTTCTCGCTCGCCCGCGAGCCGGCGCCGATCGCCTGCGGACCGTTCACTGTAAACACCCGCAAGGGATCGCCTGGCAGCATGCGGTGTTCTTCAAGCGCCATGCGCACCCTGCGCTGTAGTTCGCGCTTCGGCGCCCACTGTTGATTGGCCCGGGTCTTCAGCACGATCGGGTAGGTCACCTGCGACCCCTTGATGGCATCCACGCCCAGCAGGGTCGGGTCGGCCAAAAAGGCGTCGGCATGCGCCGGATCCTGGCGAACGCTCATTGCGGCGCTGCGCAGCACTTCAAGCACTTCGTCCGGATTTGCCGAGAAATCGACGTCCACATTGATGGTCACAACCGAGTAGTCGCGCGTCTGGTTGGCAACGGTGGTGATCTGCGAGTTCGGCACAATGTACAAGGTGCCGTCGCCGTCGCGCAGCATGGTTTTTCTCAGGCTCATGGCTTCCACCTGCCCGGTCAAACCCGCAACCCTGATCACGTCCCCCACGTTGTACTGGTCTTCGATCAGCACCAGCATGCCGTTCAGGCAGTCCTTGACGATTGTCTGGCAAGCCAGCCCAATCGCTACGCCGGCCACCCCGGCGGACGCGAGCAGCGGGGCCAGGTTGAAGCCCAGAAGCGGCAGGATCTGGAGCACCGCGAGGAAGCTGATGATGCCGATGCCGGTCGCGCGCAGCACCGAAGACAACGTTTTTGCCTGCGAAACTCGGGTCGCCGCGGCTGCATGGCGCTCGGCGATGCTGGCCATGCGATCGGTAAACAGCCGCAGTACCCGGACCAGCACCCAGGCAATCAGCACGATGATCACAATCTTTGGCAGCACATTCATCACAAAGCGCTGAGCCGCATCGAAGACCTCGTCGGGCGTGAGCAGGTCCGACGCCTTGCGGTGCAGGTGGCCTGGTTCCGAAACCGGCCCGAGAAAAAGCAGTAGCATGCAGTTGTTCCTTTGAGGGAGGTGAGTGCAATGAAAGGAAACTACAGGTTAGACCAGCGCGGCACACGACCCGGCACCCAGACCTGGCGGGCGCGCTGCGCAACAATCGCCCTGTTTGGCGGTGCCTTGC
>CAXTYP010000050.1:0-12365 GCA_964248435.1 uncultured Acidobacteriaceae bacterium
AACAATTCGCAGGCGCGGGTCCAGGGCATGAAAAACGCAAGCGTCAGACTGTTCAACGCGCCAATGGCGCTGAAAAGAAAAGAAAGCGCGGCGAGGGCCAGCAGGGCTGCCGGCAGCCGCTTCCTGGCAAACCGGTGCAGCAGGACGAGCGCAGGTGGAAACCAGAGATAGAACTGTTCTTCCACACCCAGTGACCAGGTTTGAAGCGCCGGGCGCGAAAGCGACAGCGGGTCGAAGTAGCTGGAATGGAAC
The DNA here is from genome assembly GCA_964248435.1 of uncultured Acidobacteriaceae bacterium. Lineage (GTDB taxonomy): Bacteria > Acidobacteriota > Terriglobia > Terriglobales > Acidobacteriaceae > EB88. The sequence goes on from CAXTYP010000050.1 coordinate 253, forward strand.
CCGAAGTAAAGGTTGGAAGCGGAAAAAGCCGCGGCGATGGCGGAACGCGCGAAATTGGAAAGCTCCACCGGCAGGCAGAAAACGAGCGCAGCGACGGCGGTCCCTGCAAGCACCGCGGTGAGCGCGGGCAAGATGCGCCGGATCCGGCGGATATAAAAAGCCCGGGCGGAAAAGCGGCCCCGGTCCATGTCAGCCAGCAGGATGCTTGTGATCAGGAACCCGGAGATCACGAAGAAGACATCGACCCCGGTAAAGCCGCCCATGGCATAACGGATTTGCAGGTGAAACGCCATCACGGCCAAGACGGCGACGGCGCGCAGGCCGTCTATATCCGGCCGGTAAGCGATGCGGCTGGAGGCGCGGGCGTGATTGTCGATGTGTCGCCTCCCGTGAGCCGAGCCAGGCTCTGGCAGGCGTAAGTCTTGCAGACGGTTCAATAACCGCAACGAAAAAGCACGAAGATTGGCGCGGCTGTCCCGAAATGGGACGTTGAGGACGAACGGCATAGAACGGTTCTTAAAACGAGCGCGGCAACGTGCCGCCCGAAATCGTGGTCTGGACCTGGTTCGCTCGCACCCTTGGTTCGAGAGAAACGCATCGGCAGATGCCGAACCGGTCATCTCCGGCCAGGCATGCGGCGCCGGCCCAGGGATTACTCGGATGAACTGCGCGGCGGTACCTGCCGCACGGCAAGGAAGGCAGCCGCGCGCCTTTTGCCGGTGCACAAACCTGGCCCGGGCTGCCGCTTCAGCGATGTTCAGCAGGGGAGTTGCTGAGGCCAACCGGGTGAAACACAAAAGGGTTGAATGCTGCGGCACCACTCCTGATCGCATACAAACGCTTGAGAACGAATGACTTACACCATATCCTCTCGCTGAAATCAAGCGCGTCTGGATGTTCCACGTGGAACAAACGGCAGGAGGAAATGGGCCGTAAGTTCTTGCCGCGGCTTATGTCGGAGTCAGTGTGGACTGTGCCGGCGCATGGCGCTCGATATGGGCCCGCAGCACACGTGCACACGCGCGGAGCAGGGCCTTGGTCGTTTGCAACTCAGCCGAAGCCGGATCCACCAGCACGATTTCGCCTTCGCGCTTCACCTGCGGCCTGAAGTACCAACGCGCCAGCAAAGCCTGGTGAACGGCGAGGTCCTCCACCCGGGCCTGCCGCGCGGCGAGCCTGAGTTCGAGCAGGACGGAGCGTAACCGGTCCTCCACGCTTCCCACGCTGCCTGTCACCGGCGCTGTTGAGGCCGTTTGCCCAGGCGCGCCCAGTGGCACCGGCGCAAATGCAGCCGGGTGCGCGAACAAGGATGTAGAGCCGGACTGCTCGTTGGGCAAACGGAGGCCCAGGAGCGAAAACCGGGCGGGTCCGGTGAGCAAGCCCGCATGCAGTCCGAACAACTCGACCATGTCGGGTTCAAGACTCGGCTGGATCAGCACCGCCCGCTGGTTTTGCAAGGCAAGCGCGATCTCGGGTGCGAGAGTCGCCGCAGCTTCCGCCTTTTGAAAACGGGCATGAGCGACCGAGGCCGCCTCAAAATCAAGCGCATCGCTGGCCCGGTCGCGCTCTGCGGTGAGCTCCCCAAGCAGGCTTTGTCCTCTGGTCTGCAGAAATGCGCGCACGTGAGCGGCTTCGGCGTCATACCGGTCGTCGGTGCAACCTCCAAAGCACGGCGCCAGGCATTTCTTCATCTCGGAATAGATACAGCCTGGAAAATCGGGATCTGGTTCCAGGTCTTGAAAACAACGCCGCAACAGGTGCAGATCAAGCACTGCCTCGGCATAACGCTCCGCCGCATGACGCGAAGCGAAGGGTCCGAACAGGTCGCCGGCCGACCGCTGTGCGACCGTGTTGGTGACCCAAAGGCGAGGAAAGCGATTCCGCATGCCCATGCGCAAAAAGAAGGGCGTATGAAAACGCATCTTTTCCGCTGCCCGGTCTCCGAAGACGGCCGAGAAAGCATGAAAGAGTAAGAGGCCGGCGGCAAAATCAGAGGCGGTCAGTGCCCATGCGATGCGCCGGACCAGAGCGGCCAGCTGCAGGCGCTTGCTGTGCGTCGGCGCCGGCGTCAGCAGTCGCGTGAGCCGCGATCGCAGGTTGGCGGTCCGGTTCAGGTAGGGCTCACCGGAGTCGCCGCGGAGTGCAAACACGGCGGGCGACTCCGGCAGACTCGCCAATGCGGACAACGGTGCCGCGGGGTCGAACTCGATCTCATGCGGGAACAGCATCGCGCTTCCTTGAGGGTAAGGCAATCCTCTCCAGCCTGTCGCCTTCCGGCGTTCTGCTCGCCAAGTGCTCACGCTCAGGCCTTTGAAAAAGGGCCGGCAGCAGGTGGTCTGCCGTTGTGTTCACCCCCGCAGACCTCTGCAGGGGGACGGCGCTTGCTGCGAGTTCCTGCAGTCAGCAGGGCTGCGCGACGGGCCTTCCACGCGGCAGAAGCAAGTCGGCTCATGGCGTCCAGTCCAGCTTGGCCGATCTTGCTGCCGCTTACGTTGCTTGTTCGCGCCGTTCCCTTTGCAGCCGATGTTTAACCCTTGTCGCAGATCCCGCGGGCTCCTCCTTGATGAGTGTTTTGCTGGTGAGCGATGCCCCGCGCCTCGGCCTTTACTCATCCTGAATCACAAGGGAACGAAGCAGTGCCAGGACCTCGTGACCCGAGTTTTCCGGACGGAGCAGGGCTTGGTCGAGCGTCGCTGCAATGCCGGTCGCCCGCTCCTCCGACGGAGGTTGTACGTGTGCCATCGCCCACTCGGGAAAGCTGCGTTCCGTCGCGCTGCCACTTTCGAGAACCGCTACATCATTGTGCCGCTGGTCGCACTGGATGCGCTCAAAGATGGTCTCGATAGCAGCCCGGGGCCCTTCCAGCACTTGCGCGAAACAACCGGAGTTGAACAGCAGTGCCCCTGTGATCCCGTTGCGGCTGTTGTTGCGGCGCGCCGTGTCCAGGATTTGCGCAATCTCAGCGTCACGTTGCTCCGGATCGCCTGCGACAAGATTGCGGCTGCAGTAAACGATTTTGTAGAGTTCGGTACTCATGCTGCTCCTTCGCTTTGTGTTTGTTCGGCTGCTTCTCCGGCAAACAATTTGGCTACAAAATCAGGTAGCTCGTTGGACGGCAAAGGCTGCCTGCAGTAGAAGCCGCCGACCCCACCGCAACCCTCCGCGCGCACATCATCCAGGTGCTCGCGCGACTCTACCCCTTCAGCCAACGTCGAGATGCCGAGACTATGACCCAGCGCGGAGATGGCGCGAACGATCGCGCGGCTCTTGCCATCGTTCTTCTGCGAGGTAATCAGGGTCGGATCTATCTTTATCTTGTTGAAGGGGAAGTTCACGAGCTGGCTCAGGGAAGCAACACCGGTTCCAAAGCCGCCCATCACTACGCGAACTTCGAGCAACTGCAGCGCCTGGAGCGTGGCAAGGACCGTGCGCTCGTCGCGCAGCAGAATCTTTTCGCTCAGCTCGATCTCTAGCCGCCGTCCAGGGAGCTTGGACGAGACCAGCGCGCGCGCCACCGAGTTGGCGAAGCGCTCCATTTCAAACTGCAGGGGCGAGATGTTGAGGGCGATGGTGACTGTTTCTGGCCATTGCGAGGCTTCGCGACAGGCAATCTTCAGCATCCATTCGCCGATAGGAGCCGCGAGCCCGAGATCCTCGGCCAGGGGCATAAACTCATCCGGCAGCAGCACACCCCGGTCCGGGTGACGCCACCTCAGCAGCCCTTCAAAGCTGGTGAGATGGCCGGTTTCCACGTCGATCTGCGGCTGGTACTGGAGTTCGAACTGCCGGAGCAGCAATGCCTTGCGCAGGTCCAGCTCAAGAGAGCGCCGTTGCTGGGCCCGTTGTTGCATGGCGGGCTGAAAGAAGTGAAAGGTGCCGCGCCCGGCGGACTTGGAAGCGTACAGCGCCAGGTCTGCACTCTTTAACAGTTCATCGCGCGTGACCCCGTCGCCCGGTGCGACAGCGATTCCTATACTGACGCCGATGTTTACAACCTGGCCTTCAATCAAGTAGGGGCGCTGGATCAGGTCGACGATGCGAGTGGCCAGGCCGGTCGCAGCGTCCTTGCTGGACGCGGAACCCAGCAGGATCGCGAACTCGTCACCGCCGAGCCGCGCCAGTGTATCGCCTTCACGCAGGGTATGGCTGAGCCGTTCGCTGACGAGCTTGAGCAGCGCGTCGCCGGCTGCATGGCCCAATGTATCGTTGACGACCTTGAAACGGTCGAGATCGAGGAACATAAGCGTCGTGTGTTCCGTCACGCCATCGGCCAGGCTCCCCATGGCACCATCGAGCACACTTTCGAGCAAAAACCGGTTGGCGATGCCGGTGAGGTGATCGCGCGTCGCCACGGGAGGCAGGGCGGCGTCTGTTTTTGCGGGCGGCACGGCCATACGAAAGGATGCGAGCCAGTAGCGCCCCTCAAAGGGATCGAGTGTGACGTGAAGGCCGGAGCTGCCGGCGGCGGAAAGAAGAAACTCGGAGCTGCCCGTGGGCTTAGCTCCCGTTCCATTGTCATCCTGGCGGTTAATCCAAGCCAGCCAAGGAGCGTGTGCATTTGACTGCGGCCCGCCGACCGCCGCAAAGACTTCGCGCACGGTCACTCCAGGGTGCAGGCATGTGGGATCCATGGATAAGAGCGCTGACAGATTGCGGCCGGCATGGACGACGCGGCCGTCGCAGTGGAAAATCAGGTGCGCTTCCCGCGTGGACTCGCGGCCGGCTGGAACGGCTTGGCCATCAGACCCGGTAGTCGCCGCTTCTTTTTCGGGCATTCCTGTTGGGGTGATTGGGGTGGGAATATTGCCTGCCGCTGCCGCTTGCGGAAACGTTTCGATCATTCAGCTTCACTCCCATTTCAATTGCGCCCCTGCTGTTGAACACTGCTTTTTATCGGCAGGAACCAAGATTTGTACAGTCCGAAGCCTCTTACCAAAGTAAGCAACGAGGATTTCTGTTCCGACAGCCGGCTGGTTTGCAGGCCGTTTCTGGGTGGCGAGCTGGAAAGATGCCTCCGCGGACGGTCCGCAAAGTGCAAGGCCCCTTTATGCGCGCAGTCGCTCGCCTGGCGAAAGGTCGCGCCAGTAAAAGCCGCGGGGGAGATGCAGGCTTATTCACTGCCGGCGATGGTCAACCCGTCGATGCGAAGGGTGGGGCAGGCGGTGCTCGAGCGAAACTGGAGGTCGTTGCCGATCGCCGAAATGTTCATAAACATCTCCTGGAGGTTGCCGGCCACCGTGATCTCCTGCACGGGGTAGACGAGCTCGCCGTTCTCGATCCACAGCCCGGATGCGCCTCGCGAATAGTCGCCGGTCACCATATTGATGCCGCGGCCCAGAAACTCTGTGAGGTAAAGTCCTTGCGGTATCTCGGCCAGGATCTGCTGCGGCGTGAGCGTGCCAGCCGGCAGATACAGGTTGTGAGTGCTGATGCCGGGGTTGCCGGCGAGCCCGCGCGCGGCGCTCGCGGTGCTGGGCAGGCCCAGCTTACGGCCCGTGTAGGTGTTGAGGAGGTAGGCGTTTAGAACGCCGTTTTCGACCAGCACGGTGCGGCGCGTGGGCAGCCCTTCGCCGTCGAACGGGCTTGAACCAAAAAGACCCGGCAGGGTGCCGTCGTTGACGACGGTGATGGAGGAGGCCGCCACCTGCCGACCCAGCTTGCCGGTGAAGAAGCTGGCCCCGCGATAGATGCTGTCGCCATTAGCGGCATCGGCCATGGCTCCAAGAATGGAGCGAGCCATCTCCGGCGCGAAGACCACCGGGACCCTCTGGGTGGGAACGCGTCGGCCGTCGAGCCGCCGCAGGGTACGGCGCGCGGCCTCGGCGCCGACCTGCTCGGGCGATTCAAGTTTGGCAAGGGTGCGCGCGCTCGATGACCAGCCGTCGCGCTGCATTTCGCCGTTCTTCCCAGTGGCGATGGGCACGGCGGAAAGCCCGCAGTAGGAGGACCGGGAAGCTCCGGTAAAGCCGCGCGAATTGCTCAGCACGCGCAGGCTAGTGGCAGCCGAAAAGCTGCCGCCGTCGGAGTTGCGGATGCGTGGGTCGGCGGCAAGGGCGGCGGCTTCGACGCGGCGCGCGTACTCAATGCGCTCGGCACCGGGAAGGGAGTAGACATCCTCATAGTAGAGGGCCAGTTCTTCCTCGAAAACTCCAAAATTGGAGACATCGGGCAGGCCCTGCAAGGGGTCCGGCGAGGCGATGCGGGCGAGGGCGACCGCGCCCTCGACAAGGTGCTGAATGCCGGCGAGGGTGAAGTCGCTGGACGAAGTGGAGCCGACACGCTGGCCTTCGCCGCTCGCGAGCAGGACGCGGAGGCCGACGCCGCGCGAACCGGAGTCCTTGAGCGATTCAAGCTCGCCCATGCGGACGCTGGCTTCGAACTCGTCACCCTGGCGGATGACAACGTCGGCGTCGGTCGCGCCGGCACGAAGGGCCTGCTGGACAATGGCTTCTGCCTGCTCGGCGAGCTGGACGGCGTAGGCGGGAGTTGCTGGTCGGCGCAGGGTCGATTCAAAATGCATTGCTATTAGAACTCCTGATCTGGTTGTAAGCTACGGCAGAATCGCGATCCGCAGTGGCCTTTCAAGAACTTACTTTTTGCCGTTCAGCTTGAGAGACGTGTGCTAAGTTGTCGGTGAAGATTCATCGGCAACAATCTGCCATTGTCCGTGTCTGTGAAGGAGCGTGGCCAGAACGCGGACACGAACCGACACCTGCTTACCGGCCTTATTTGTAAATGCGGCGCTGACAACTCCTGAAATGACGGCTGTATTGTGGACAATCAGGGAATATATCTCGTCCACCTGCATCGTGTTGAAAGCAGGATTCTCTTTTGCTTCAGCGAGCCCGTCCTTCTTTGTAGCTAAGTTGTTCTGGCCGTTGATAGTTTGGTAATCGTTGGCGATGCATGTTTCAAGGGCAGATAGATTGCCGGTACGTGTCGCGTCAACATAGCGCAGGTACACCTGCTCGGGCTCATTATGTGCCTGCACTGGTTCGGCAACTGCCTGAGTGACCCATAGCAGAAGAAACAGAGTAGCCAAACTTTTCATATAGCTCCTAATGAAAGCTGGCGATGTCGCAGCTTTTCCTTTGCACCGTATCCTAGCTCCCGGTGCCGCCGACCGTCATGCGGTCGAGCTTAATCGTCGGCATGCCGACGCCGACCGGGACCCACTGACCCTGCTTGCCGCAATTGCCCACGCCCTCGTCGAGCGCGAGGTCGTGGCCGACCATGGAAACGTACTTAAGCGCTTCGGGTCCGTTGCCGATCAGGGTTGCGTCGCGTACGGGCGCGGTGATCCGGCCGTCCTCGATCAGGTAGGCTTCAGACGCTGAAAAAACGAACTTGCCGCTCGTGATATCGACCGAGCCGCCGCCGAAGTTAACCGCGTACAAGCCCTTGCGGACGGAGCGGATGATGTCTTCAGGCTCGTCCTGCCCGGCCAGCATGTAGGTGTTGGTCATGCGGGGCATGGGCATCTGCTGGTAACTTTCGCGGCGGCCATTGCCGGTGTTGGCGGTGCCCATCAGCTTCGCGCTTAGCTTGTCGTTCATGTAGCCGCGCAGGATCCCGTTCTCGATCAGCACGTTCTCTCGGGAACCGGCCCCTTCGTCGTCGATGTGGATGGAGCCACGCCGGGAGGGAATGGTGCCGTTATCCACAACGGTAACCTGATCGCTCGCGACCCTTTGGCCGATAAGACCGGAGAACGCGGAGGTGCCCTTTCGATTGAAGTCGGCTTCGAGCCCATGGCCGACAGCCTCGTGCAGCAGCACGCCCGGCCAGCCCGGACCCAAAACCACCTCCATATCGCCCGCCGGAGCGGGGACAGCGCTGAGCTGAAGGATCGCCTGACGCGCAGCTTCACCGGCAAAGTACTCGGGGGTCTTGTTGTCTTCGAAGTAGCCGATCTCGACGCGGCCGCCGCCGCCGCTTGTGCCGCGAGAGCTCCTGGGCTCGCCGGATCCAGTGTCTTTGGCCAGCACCGAGACGTTCAGGCGGAGCAGCGGCTGCACGTCGCTTGCGTAGGTACCGTCAGAGGCGGCGACCAGGATATGGCGCAGCTCGTCGGCATAGGAGGCGCGGACTTCGGTAATACGGGGATCGTAGGCGCGCGCGGCACGGTCGGCGCGCATGACCAGCGCGAGCTTGCTGCCGAGCTCGGGGTCGAGATCGGGCGCGGGTGCCGGGTACAGTTTCGGACGCGAAGGCTCGGTGAGCGGGGCGGGGAAGCCGACGACCGATTGCTTTGCGGGGCCGCTCGCGATGAGGGCGGCTGTGCGCGCAGCACGCAGGAGGCGTTCGGCGGAAAGCTCGTCGGTGTAGGCATACCCGGTGCGCTCCCCAGACAGTACGCGGATGCCGCAGCCGGAGCTGACCCCTTGCGCGGCAGATTTAACCATGGATTCGTCGACCCCGAGGGAAGTGGAGGCGACGGATTCGAAGTACAGCTCGGCGTAGTCACCGCCGGCGGAAAGCGCTTCGCCGAGGCAACGCTCCATCAGGCTGTCGTTGATGCCGAACTTTTGCGAAAAAAACTGCTTTTGGGGCTGGGCGCTTTCTGTCATGTCTAGGTAGATAGTAGATGGATTTTGAGCCTTGCTCACTCGAAACAGACGATTCGCGGGCTTTGCCCGGCCGGCAACGTGACCCAAGTACCTTATTTACGCGGCTGCGAAGAATTTATGGCGCGTTCAGCCTCCTGTCTTGCTACTATGGGCGCATGAAGAAGATGTTTGTTCTCTCCCTCGCGCTCCTGTTCTCGGCGTCTGCTTTCGCGGCACGGCCTCACCACCACCATCACCATCACCACCACGCTCAGTAAAGCTCTTCAACCCGTGTCGTTGAGGGGTGCGCCAGGCTGCCCAGCATGACCACCCCACACGATGTTGCCTCCCTTCAATACCCGATCGGCAAGCCCGATCACCTCCTTCCTGTTGATCGCGCCCTTTGTATAGCGGCGATCCGGGACCTTCCCCCGCTGATGACGGACGCCTATGCCGGACTGCACGGCTTGGAGCTCGACACCCCTTACCGGGAAGGCGGGTGGACGCTACGACAGGTGGCGCATCACGTTGCCGACTCTCACATGAACGCCTATATCCGCCTGAAGCTCGCCTTGACCGAGGATTGGCCGGTCATCAAGCCCTACAACGAAGGGAAGTGGGCGGAAACGGCGGAGGTTTGCGGACCCGTCGAGGCCCCGCTCATGCTTCTGACCTCGCTGCACTCGCGATGGGCTGCGCTGCTGGAAGCACTCACCCCTGGGGAGTGGGAGCGCGGCTACCTGCACCCTGAGAACGGCCGAACGACGCTGACCGAGATGGCTGCGCTATACAGCTGGCATGGCCGGCATCACCTCGCGCATGTGAAGGGGCTTCGCGATCGCATGGGCTGGTAGCGCCCTGCCGGCGCATGCCGGTGTTTGTCTAGGGCCGGCGGCAAGAAAAAAGCTACTTTCGTACTCTTCTGGGAATGGCGGCGCCTGCCGATAAGTCCTGTACCTTGGCCACAGCTACTACATCCCTCGCTCGTATAGCGATGCCTCTGGCGCCGGCCGCGCTTGCGTCTGCCCTGGAGCTGTTTTTGACAGACAATCCTCGTGCCTGCGTAGTGGAAGACGGCGCGGTGTTGTTTGATATGAGCGTGTCGCGCTGGACCATTGACGCTGCGAGCGGGCGCTGTGTGCTGCAGCTTTGGAACGAAGAGCGCAACCTGGTACGCACCGTGGTGGGCATGACGGAGCGGCGCGATGCGCTGCGGCTCGAGGTGAAGCGGTTCGGGCAGATGAAGCCACAGGTGCTGCGGCTTGTGCCGGACCGGGATCAACGAACGCCGACCGCCCGGGACGCATCGCGAAAGAAGTTTGTCGGTGTTTTGCGGCGGGTACTTCAACGAACCTTTCCTGAACTGAAGCCGGGTGACTTGTTTGCGGCCGCGGACCTGGAACACTCCTTTGGCCCCGCTTACGTGCGAGGTACCCTCGAGCGGGCTCAGACCGTGTGGGCACTGGTCGCGATCAATGCGGAAGAAACACAATCAGCGGTCGACGGCCTGCTGACGATCGCTGTGCTGTGGCTCGTGCAATGCCGGGAGCGGGCGGGCGGTCGACGGATTGTCGAGGGTATCAAGATCATCGCGCCGGCCGGCATGACGGAAACGCTGCGGGAACGCCTGCAATGGCTGCACGGGGATGTGGCGAAGTGGGAATTGTGGGAGCTGGACGAGCTTCGCGAGTCGATGGAGCCCCTGGAAGCAGCGGATTCCGGCAATCTTCGATCCCATCTGGTGTCGGCCTTTGACGGGGCAGCAGCCATCGATCGCTCGCGCGCCGCCGTCGACCGGGTGCTGGCGTTGCTGACACCAGAGGACCGTGCACGCACCGAGGTGCTGCCACGCTCCGCGGCGGAGATCGGCTTTCGTCTGCATGGGCTCGAGTTTGCGCGGGTACGTCACGGGGTGAGCGCGACCTCGTTTGCGCGGGAAGACCGGATCAGTTTCGGTGCGGGTGCGAGCGAAACGCCGCTGAACGAGGAAACAGAGCCGGGATTGCGCGAGCTGGTCGCCCGGTTATTCCAGTCGCGACACCCTGGCGGCAGCGTGCGTGACCCGCTGTATCGAATGCAGCCGGAGAGATGGCTTGAATCCGTGCTTCGGGCCGATCTCGCCGAGGTGGAGCCGGGGCTGCTTCCCGGGCCCGTGTATACGCAGGTACCGGCGCTGGCCGCGGCAGACCGAGGCATGCTCGACCTGCTGGCGGTCACGCGCGACGGCCGGCTGGCGGTGCTGGAGCTGAAGGCAAGCGAGGACCTCCACATGCCCATGCAAGGGCTGGACTACTGGACGCGGGTGCGCGCGCTCCATGCCGCGGGGGAGATCGCGCGGGCGGGGTACTTTCCGGGCGTGGCACTGTCGCCCGAGCCGCCGATCCTGTACTTCGTGGTGACGGCGCTGCGGGTCCACACGACCTTTGACGGGATGATGAGGCACCTATCGCCGGAGCTGGAATGGCGGCTGCTGGCGCTGGATGAAAAATGGCGGAAAAACCCGCGCGTGATCTTCAGAAAGCGCGGGGGCGGGGTGAAACCCTGGGCGCGGGTGATCGCGGGGCAAGAAGGTTCGTTGTGAGAAGAGCGACGCAATCAGCTACGGCCTGCGGTCTCAGTCTAACTTGCACCGATAAAGCATTTCAGTCGGCATACAGTTAGAGAATTTTCCGAATTTCGGAGGATGTGTGTATCGTCCAGTCTCCTTTCTACTGCTTATGCTTTCTACGATCACCATCGGCGGCGCTCAGAGCTTGTTAATGGGCTCTACTGCCTATATAGAACCGATGGATGGATACGAATCCTATTTGACTGCCGCTATTGCCAAGAAGCATGTGCCGCTCATCGTTGTGGCTGGCAAAAACAAGGCGGCGTAAATCATTAGCAATACCGTAAACGAGAGGAATCCTGCTCAACCTGCTACTGTCATTAACAACAATCTGAACAATGAAGGACAGAATGGCACTTTCAACGCCAGCCTTCAGAGAAGTGCTATCGATCATGGAAGAACCAGCGCCAGCATCCAGGTCATTGTTCAGTCTTACGTTTAATTTTGGAATGGCTCGATTACGAAAGAACGATGTATGGAGAGACGTGAACGCGGGGAATGTGGCTGCCGTACCAAGAGATATCCTATCTCTAGGCGGCGGAGGAGCAGGCATTTCCTTGAGAAGAGCCAACGAGGCCAATATGTTCTCGAATGGAGTGTATGCTAAGGCCTGCTACGGACATTAAATCGCTCAGAAAAGCGGTTGCGACGTTGTGTTTTGTGTTTGTTTTAGAAGTAGTATCCGGAATGTTATCTGCAGTTTGCGGGGCACAAGAAACAACTATCTCGAACTGTCATACGAGTAGTGTCGCAGAGGCTTGGGGGCCTGAGCTTGCATCACAGGCTAAAGAGTTTTTCGTTGTGCTCCAGCACGCTGTTAGGGATGAAGATAAGGAGCATTTCGTATCTCTTGTCCACTACCCTGTCCATGTTTACGGAGTAAATAAAGCAGTCGAGATTACTAGAGCCTGTTAACACTTTCGAAGTGCCTCTACGATCAGGGCGAAGCAGAGGAA
>CAXTYP010000051.1:0-12225 GCA_964248435.1 uncultured Acidobacteriaceae bacterium
GCAGGTCGCCTGCCCGAGCAGGCCCGCAGGCAGACCGGTACTGCTGTGGAGGCGGCGAGCGGCGCCGCCGCGCAGGACGACAAGTTTGCGCAGGCCGAACCACTCGGCGACGAAGGCGGGCCGGTGCCGATCCGGCAGCTGGAGCGCCTGCACCTTGAAAAAACCCTGGCGATGACCCGGGGCAACCGTACCCATGCCGCGCAGATGCTCGGCATCAGCCTGCGCACGGTGCGCAACAAGATTCGTGAATACGGGCTTCCGCCCAGGAGGTATGCATGAGCACTTCATTGATCCCGCTCAACATGGAGCGGTTTCTCCAAATGACCGCGCAGCGCGAACAGGTCATTTCGGCCAACATGGCCAACGTCGACACTCCCGGCTACCACGCCAAGGATGTGAGCTTTGAGCAAACGCTGATGCGTGCAAGCGAGGACGGACCTGACCTGCCGATCGCGATCCGCGACCAGGCGGGTTTGATGGAGCGGCCGGACGGCAACAATGTCGACCTGGACCACGAAGGGCTGCTGCTGGCCAAGGCGCAAATGCAGTTCGGCATGGGCGCGCAGCTGATCAAGGGTGAGTTCCACACGCTGCTGAGCGCGATCAACGGGGGAGGCCAGTAATGGGTCCATTCGATATGTTGCAAATCGCCGGTTCGGCGCTGACGGCCGAGCGGCGGCGCACGGAGGTGATCGCCACCAACATGGCGAACGCCGAAACCACGCACACCGCGACGGGCGGTCCGTTTCGCCGCAAGGAAGTTGTCTTTTCGGCGCAGCATGCTTCGGCATTTCAGCTGCAGTTCGCCGAGATGACAAACGCGCCGCACCTGAAGGACAGGCAGGCCGGCATGGTGCGCTTGACGCAGGTGGTCGACGACCCCAGCCAGCCGATCATGCGGTACGAGCCCGGCCACCCGGACGCGAACAAGGACGGCTACGTCGCCTACCCGGCGATCAACCCGGTGCAGGAAATGGTGGACCTGATGGGCTCCGTGCGCGCTTATCAGCTCAATGCTTCCGCTGTTTCGGCGGCCAAGCAGATGATTCAGCAGTCGGTCGACATTCTCAAGAGTTAGTCCGGATCAAGAAAGGAACCACCCATGATTCCCATCACTTCGGTCGGCGGCGCCGCCGTTTCTTCTGTCTTCGGGCCGGTCTCGGCCACGCCTGCAGCCGCCGGCGACACAGGGTTCAGCGGGGTGCTGAAAAGCGCGCTGAACCAGGTCAGCGCCATGCAGGACAACGCGGGGAGCCAGGTCAACACGCTGATGGCGGGCGGCAATGGCGATATGAGCAAGGTGATGGTTTCGGTCGAAAAGGCCGACGTCGCTTTCCAGCTCATGATGCAGGTGCGCAACAAGATCGTGAATGCGTACCAGGATATTGAAAAGATGCAGTTCTGAAGCATGCTTCAGGTGTGTAGGGCGGGCAGCAGCAATCGAATCGATTTCGTGTAACGGACGGCATGCAAAACATTCTGCGACAACTCCAACAGTTCTGGGCCGGGCGCAACCGGCAGCAGCGCGGCTTCCTGGTGGCTGGGGCGGTGGCCACGGTCGCGCTGCTGGTGGTTTTCGCGCACCTGATGGCGACGCCCGATATGAAGCCCCTGATGACGGGACTGGACCCGGCGGATGCGCAGACGCTTTCGGCCTCGCTGACCGCCAAAGGGATTGAGAACGCGATCAGCCCCGACGGCAAGCAGGTGAGCGTGCCGGTCGACAAGCTCGATGCTGCACGTTTGGCGGCGGCCGGCAACAACGGGCCGCACTCAGGCCGCCTGGGTTTTGAGATTTTCGACAAGGTTTCGTGGGGTCAGACCGAGTTCGACGAGAAGGTGAACTACCAGCGCGCGCTGGAAGGCGAACTGGAACGCACGATCACGACCATGGGTGCGGTGAAAAGCGCGAGGGTGCACCTGGTGATGGCGACAGACTCAGTCTTTCTGGATGGTGGTCGCGCTGCCAAGGCCTCCGTCGCGCTCAAGCTGAAGGGCGGAAGCCTTTCGCACGAGGAGATCGGCGCGCTGCAGCGGCTGGTCGCCGGCGCGGTCGATGGGCTGAAGCCGGCTGACGTTGCCATCATTGACGCCGATTCGAATGCTTCGCTCGGCAGCAGTGGGCAGCCTGGTGAAGATAGCGGTGAAGCCGAAAAGCGCCTGGAAGGGCGACTCATCGCGACCCTGACCCCGGTGGTCGGTGCCGATCACATTCGCGCCAGCGTCAACGTGGAGTACGACCCGGGCACAACCGAGCAGAACCAGGAGAAGTATGATCCGGCGGTTTCTGTGCCGCTGACCGTCCAGCGCTCCGATGAAGAAACCGGCGCGGGCGCGGCAGTCAGCGGCGTACCGGGCACGGTCAGCAATGTGCCGCAAGGGAAGAGCAGCCTGCCCAACGTGCCGAATGTGCCGGGTGATGGTGCGGAAAGCGCAAAAACCGAGAACTCGACCTATGGCGTGAACAAAATCGTGACCCACTCGACCGAGCCCGCGGGTCGCATCCGGCGACTGACCGCAGCCCTGCTGGTTGATGACGCAGTGATTCACAAGCAGCTGCCCAAAGGCAAGGTGCAGGATGTGCGTGTGAAGCGCTCGCCCGAAGAGCTGAAACAAATCCAGGACCTGGCGGCGGCTGCAATCGGCCTCGATAGCACGCGGGGCGACGTGCTCACGATCCAGGACATGTCGTTTGACCAGCCGCTGACGGCGGAGATTGCCGCCCCTTCGCTGGTGGAGCGGCTGCGCAAGGGCATGAACGATTTCGCGGTCGTTATCCGCTACGGCTCGCTGCTCATGCTGTTCCTGCTGGGCTACGTGCTGATGGTGCGCCCGGTGCAGAAGCGCGCCCTGGGCGGCGCGCGCTCCCTGCCTGCTGCCGCGCCTGAACCGATGCCGATGATCGCCGAAGTGCAGCAGATTCAGCTGCCGCCGGTGGACCCCGGTGAGGAAGCGCTGAAGTCAGCCGCGCTCAAGGAGCAGATTGTGCAGATGGTCAAGGCCGAACCCACCAATAGCACACGCGCCGTGCAGGCGTGGCTGAAAGGAGACCCGAAGTGAGCGCTGATGCCGGTGCGATGAACCAGATGTCAGGCGTGCGTAAGGCCGCCATCCTGCTCGCCGTATTGGGCGAGGAGGCGGCCGGCGCCATCCTGCGGACCCTGCCCGAGGATGAACTGCACAGCGTCACGGGCGAGATCGCCCGGCTGGGCAGTGTGCCCAAGGAGATCTCTTTCAAAATCATGGAGGAGTACCAGCAAATGGCCGTGGCGCAGAACTACATCGCCCAGGGCGGCAAAGACGCTGCGGAACGGATGCTGGTGAAAGCTTTCGGCGAAAATGGCGCGCGCGAGATGGTCGCCCGGCTCACGCGGGCCAGCGAGCTGAGCGCGAACCGCGTCGAGTCGCTCCAAAGGATCGACGCGAAGCAACTGGCCCGCTTCCTGGAGGGTGAGCATCCGCAAACGGTTGCGCTGATCCTCGGGCATCTAGATGCCAAGCAGGCTTCAGCCTTGCTGATGCACCTGCCACCGCCGGCGCGGGCTGAATCAGTGAAGCGCCTGGCCCAGCTGCGGCAGTTTTCGCCGGAGATGGCGGAGAAGGTATCGCTGGTGCTGAACCGCCGGCTGCGGTCGGTCGGCGAGCAGACCAAGCGCACTTACTCCGGGTTCCAGACCGTGGCTGACCTGATGAACAACATCGACGCTACGACTTCGCGCGAAATCCTCGAGATGATTGAAAAGGAAGAAGCCAAGCTGGCGGCTTCGATTCGCGACCTGATGTTTACATTTGAGGATTTCCTGAGCGTGCCGGAGCTGCAGATTCGCGAGCTGACGGCGGGGGTGGACAAGAAAACACTGACGCTGGCGCTCAAGGGTGCAAGCGAAGACCTGCGCAACCATTTCTTCCAGACCATGAGCTCGCGCGCGATTGAAATGATGAAGGAAGATGCCGAGTCCCTGGGTCCGGTGCGCTCCAAGGATGTCGCCAAGGCGCAGCTCGAAGTGGTGGCGTTGGCAAGGACGCTTGAGTCGGAAGGCAAGCTGGTGCTGAAGAGTGAGGGAGCCGATGAGTATGTCGTTTAGCCGCAACAATCAGGGAGGTGGCCTGCCGCGCATGCCGCTTGCCCCCGTCACTTCGTTTCAGTACCGCGAGATGCCGTCGATCCCGTCGCTGCCGCGTATCCGCGCCGCAGCGCCTGAGCCGGAAGTCCGTAAGCGCGCCGAGGTCGAGATGACGCAAGAGGAGTTGCAGGCCTTGCTGACCGAAACGCGCACGGAAGCGATGACGGCGACCGAGGCTCGTCTGGAAGCCCAGTGCCGAGCGAAGATTGAAGTGGAAAAGGGCCGCGTTTCAGCCGCGCTTGGTGCTTTTGAGCGCGAGCGCAAGGACTACTTCGCGCGGGTAGAAACCGAAGTGGTGCGGCTGGCGCTTTCGATCGCGGCCAAGATCCTGCACCGCGAAGCTCAGGTAGATCCCATGCTGGTCAGTGCCCTGGTGCAGATCGCGGTCAACCAGCTGAAGGAAAGTACAGCGGTCAACGTACGCGTTCACCCGGACGGCGCCGCTCGTTGGCGCGCGCACTTCGGAGCCGCGCCGCAGTGGGCCAGCATCACCGTGGTCGAAGACCCGGAGCTGGAAGCGGGCGATTGCGTGCTCGAAACCGAGCTCGGGTCTGCCAACTTCTCCCTCGCCGCGCAGCTCAAGGAAGTGGAACAAGGCTTCTTCGACGTGCTCGCGCAGACGCCCCGGACTTAAACCATGCCGCTAGCTTCTTATTTCGACAAGCTCGAGCAAAGCAGTACCCTTCGCTGGACCGGGCGCGTGCTCCAGGTTGCCGGCAACCTTATCGAGTCGGAAGGCCCGTTCTGCTCGGTCGGCGAAGCCTGCGAGGTACAGGGCATGGGCGGACGTTGCTACCCGGGCGAGATTGTCGGGTTTCGCGGTTCGACCATGTTGTCGATGACGCTGGAACGTCCGCAGGGCATCCGCTTCGGTGATCGCGTGGTCGCGTGCGGGTCGCATCCGTCCATTCGTGTTGGGGCCGAGATGCTGGGCCGCGTCATCGACGCCACGGGCGCGCCACTTGACGGCAAACCCGAGTATCGCGCGGAACGAGCGGCCCCCGTAGACGACTCGGCGCCG
Source organism: uncultured Acidobacteriaceae bacterium (assembly GCA_964248435.1). Lineage (GTDB taxonomy): Bacteria > Acidobacteriota > Terriglobia > Terriglobales > Acidobacteriaceae > EB88. The sequence goes on from CAXTYP010000051.1 coordinate 5,146, forward strand.
TCGCCGCTGGACCGGGTGCCGATCCGCGAGCCGCTGGGCACGGGCGTTCGCGTGCTTGATTCGTTTGTGCCTTGCGGACGGGGGCAGCGGCTGGGCATTTTCGGCGGCTCGGGCGTGGGTAAGAGCACCCTGCTTGGCATGATGGCGCAGGGAACCGCGGCCGACATGACAGTGATGGCGCTGGTCGGCGAACGAGGTCGCGAGGTCGGCGAGTTTCTGGAGGTGCTGGGCGAAGAAGGCCGCCGGCGCTCTGTCATCGTGGTGTCCACCTCCGACCAGTCGCCGCTGTTGCGCTTGCGCGCCGCCATGAGCGCGACCGCCATTGCCGAGCATTTCGCTGCGAGCGGAAAGCACGTCTTGTTGGTCGTCGATTCGCTCACGCGTTTTGCCATGGCGCAGCGCGAAATCGGTCTCGCTGCCGGCGAACCACCGACCGCCAAAGGTTATACCCCTTCGGTGCTCAACATGCTGGCGCGGCTGGTGGAGCGCGCGGGCAATTTCAAGGGCGGCAGTATCAGCGCCTTCTACACCGTCCTGATGGAAGGCGACGACCAGCAGGATCCGGTGGCCGACACCGTGCGCTCGCTGCTGGACGGCCACGTGATCCTCGATCGAGCGCTGGCGCTCCGCGGCCACTATCCGCCTATCTCCGTGCTCGACAGCCTGAGCCGCCTGATGCCCGCCATCACCTCGCCCCAGCACTTGGCCAAGGCAAGCGCCCTGCGCCAGCTGCTGGCCAGCTACACGCGATCCGAGGACCTGCTGCGTATCGGTGCTTACCAGAAAGGGTCAGACCCGACGCTCGACCGCGCGGTCGAAATCCTGCCGCAGCTGCAAGCTTTCCTCCACCAGCGCGCCGGCGAAGTCTGCCCGCAGGCACAAACCCACGAGCGCCTCCTGGCGCTGCCGAGTTAACAATGAGCACCCAACCGCAGTTCTCGCTCGCGACCGTTTTACGCGTCCGCGAACTGGCCGAAGAGCAGGAAGAGCAAGCCCTGAGCGGCATCCTGCGCGAGCTCGAAAGATTGCGCGCCGATCTTCGCCGAACCGAAGCCGACCTGGTTGAAACCGCGGCGGTCAGGAATCAGGCTTTCACCGGCAATTCCTTGCCAGCGATGCATCTTCACGCCTCCTACGCAGCCGCGCAGGAGCTTCGGGGAAGAAGCACACTGATCCGCCGGCAACTGGCTCATTATGAAAACCTGCGCGTGGCGCAGGTGAGCCGGTACGAAGAGGCTTATCGCAAGCGCGAAGTGCTGTGCTCCCTGCGCGACGAGGCCCGAAATGCCTGGACGCTGGCGCAAGCGAAAAAGGAACAGGCCGCCGCGGATGAGGCATTTCTTGCAAGGTTCATGAGAAAGGGATTGGGAGCGTGACCTAAACCCGGCAAGAGTTGCCGGGCAGCAACCCGGCAAGCCTTGCCTAGCGAAAAAGCCAAGGCGGAGTTCCTTACGCTGAAACGTTCCGCAAACGTATCAAAACAAAGAAGTTAGCGGCTTGCAAAGGCTTTCAGCAAAACTGGACGCTTTGGCCGCCGAGTTGCACAGAAGAAGGGTGTGAATATGGTTTCTGCACCAGCGACTCATGCTTCACCGGCACCTTTGGCGTCCTCGCTGGCCTCGAAGTCAGCCGAGGTCGAGCCCGGCTTCCAGGCAGCGCTCAACAGCTCGCAGGGAGCCGCCAAAACAAGTGAAGGTACGGCCTCAACGGCTGCCGCGCGCACCAATGCGGAGAGAAAAGTGCCGAACGGTCCTGAACGTGGGCGGACCGAGAAGAAGCGCAACCTCGCGGGAAGCGCGGGGAGCTTTCAGGACGGGGAAACCGCTGCCACCACACCTGGTGACTGCTCGACGGACGGCCTGACCACTCTTTCCGGTGGACTTGTGCTTTCTATCTCCCAACCGCCACTTGCAGCATCGGCCAGCGGTCTCGCCACTCCTGCTTCGATTCCCGAACCATCGAAGACCGACCCCCAGGTGCCGGATTCGCAAGCCATCGCTGCCGCGATATCGCAAGGGACAACCCCGCTGGCGACTGGGACAGCTTCGGCGTTGGGGGCGCAATCGGCAGGGCCCGTAGCCCTCGCCACCATGAGGAGTTCCGCTGTCCATGCGTCGCAAGGCGGGGCCTTGTCAGCAGTGATTGATGGACAAGCCGCGGCACCGCCGTCTGCAAAGGAGCTCGAAGCGCAAGCGACGCCGCCATCCGGGCAGAATTTCAGCGATCAGCCTGGCGTTCGCCCCTCCGCAACTGCGCCGAATCCCGGTACAGGGTCCATCGCCCCCGGCAGCGGCTCAATCCCGTCGCATGCAATGGATGCCGTGGTTGCGCCCGCTCCTGTTCCGCACGGACTCTATCCAGGGCCGGCGAACGCAGGAATACCCACTCCGCAGGCAAGTGTGCCTGTTGATGCGCATGGAAACGGCACGGGAAAGGAAAATGCTGGGGCAGGCAGCGAAAGCGCCGGCAACACAGCCCGGCCTGCGGGCGACAAGAATCTGAACCTCCCTTCCAGCTCGGCGACCCCTTTCAGCGTCGAGGGAATTGTCGCCGCCTCGGCACCTGTCCATGCCGTGGCGGGTGTAGAAAGCGTCAATTCGGCTCTCAATGTGTCGGTCGCTCCACCCTCCGCGCAGCTGGCCCCTGCCACCTCCAACCCGTCCGCCGGCGGCGCTGCAGGCACCTTTGCGACTCCGGCGACGAATGCAGGCACGGAGTCGCAGCCGATCAACACGGCGCGCGTTTTGCAAAGTATGAATGGCACGGAGATGCGGGTCGGCATGCATTCGCAGGAGTTCGGCTCGATCTCGATCGCGACTTCGGTTACGCCGGGCGGTGTAGCCGCGCAAATTGCGCTCGATCACGGCGCACTGAGCCGCGCTCTGGCCAGTCATCTGCCGTCCATTGAGGACAAACTTGGCAGCGCCCTGGGTGTGCCAGCGCGCGTGGAGCTGCGCGACGGGAGCGGGCACAGTTCGCAAGGCTCGCAGGGCAGCGACGCCAATGCTCCGGGCAGCGGTGCATACGGAGGGGGCGGTTCGCAGCGAGGCACGCCGGGCAGGGAAGCCGCCGGGTCCGCGTCGCAGCGCTCTGCAGAAACGGCTTACGCGATTGCTGTCCCTGAAGAGACGGCGCTCAAAACAGCAGCCAATGGCCGTTTGAGTGTGCAGGCCTAGCGGGCTTATCGGATCGGGCGGCGTGGGTACTCCGCAGTGAGTTTGGAAGCAAGCATTTTCGGAAGAGCAAAAGGAGAACCGGGATGACAATAGGAACAGCAGGGCTCGCACAAACGGCAGCGCCGTTCTTCGGTGCGGTGCAAAGCAAGGCGAAAGCGCAGGCCACCACCGGCGCCACTTCAGGTACCAGCTCCGGCAGCGGGGACAACAGCCTTTCGACCAACAACCTGGGCTCCACTTTTCTGAGCCTGCTGGTGCAGGAGCTGCAGAACCAGGATCCGACGCAGCCAATGGACCCGACGCAGGAGGTCGGCCAGCTGATCTCCCTGAACCAGCTCAATCAGCTGATCGGGATCAACCAGGACCTGACGCCGAGCACAACAACAGCCACCGCGACGCCTTCCACCGGCTCGGGCGCTAGTAAAGAGGCGACGCAGCCCACTTCTTTCAGTGCGGCCCAGACCGCTCCTCAAGCCGCCACCCAGGCAGCCGGCACGGCCGCCTCCGCTGCAAGCGATCCGGTCACCGCCGCCCTTGCGGCCCAGGGTCTTGCGCCTGCCGCGGCGACCACAAACAGCTCGGCACCTCTCGATCTCGGCAAACTCAACACACTTTTTGGAGGCAAGTAAATGTCTTTTTTCTCCGTTCCTTTGTCCGGTCTGAATGCCAGCCAGAGCGCGCTCCAGTCCATCTCCAACAATCTCGCCAACACCAACACTGATGGCTACAAGGACCAGAACGTCACCTTCAGCGATGTGTTCTCACAGTCCGGCGTGACCAACGGCGCACTCGACCCCTTGCAGACCGGCCAGGGCGTCAACACTGCGTCGACCACGGTCAATTTTTCAGACGGCAACACGACCGCTACCGGCGTTCCGTCAAACATGGCGTTGAGCGGTGACGGCTTTTTTGTGGTGAAGCAGCCAAACGGCAATCTCGCCTACTCGCGTGCCGGTGATTTCACCGTCAATAAGGATGGGCAGATCATCACTCCGGATGGTTCACTGGTCCTGGGGTACCCGGCGCAGGGCGGAGCCGTCAACACGTCGGCTGCTCTTCAGCCCTTGCAGGTGGGTACCGGTGCTGTGTCTCCCGCAACAGCGACGACGAACTTTGCCGCGAACGCCAATCTGGATGCGACAGCCGCTACGGGCGCGACTGCCAGTTCCACCATCAACATGATCGATTCCCTGGGCGCGGCGCATACGCTGACTGCAACCTACACCAAAACCGGTGTAAACCAGTGGAGCTATGCCGTGACCATCCCGGGAGCGGACGTTGGCTCCACGACTCCTGTCTCGTTGGGGAGTGGAACGCTGTACTTCGACAGTACAGGCAAGCTGGTCACCGGCACTGGTACGAATCAAACCCCAACGACGATCGCTCTTTCGCCGATTACCGGCTTGCAGGACGGCGCAGCTACCTCAAACATCACCTGGAATCTTACAGATACAAGCGGCAATCCGACGATCACCCAGGCTGATCTGAAGAGCGGCACATCGAGCGTGACTCAGAATGGAAGTGCAGCCGGTACGCTGTCGAACTACACCGTCCTGGCGGACGGGACGATCGAGGGCACCTTCTCAAACGGCACCGCCGCGCTTGGCCAGGTTGCGGTCGCCACCGTGACCAACACGCAGGGTCTCCAGCAGATCGGCAATAACCTGTTCACGGCGACGGCAGGCTCGGGCGCGGCCCAGGTGGGGATTGCCGGCACGGGTGGTCGCGGCACCATCAAGGGCGGCTCGGTCGAGGGCTCCAACGTCAACATCGCGGGCGAGTTTTCCAAAATGATCGTGGCGCAGCAGGCGTACCAGGCCAACGCCAAGGTGGTCACAACCTTCAACCAGGTCGAGCAGGCCACGCTTGGCATGTTGCAGGGTTAAGCTCGGCCCTCCTGACAGGGGCCGCGTGGTGAAATGAGCGCCGTATGAGATGAACCCGGGCGCGAAAGCAGCCATCCTGCTTTCGCGCCCACCCGCCCATCACGGGAACTCTCATAGGCTTCTCATGCGCTGCCCGGCAAGCAGCGCCGGTCTCGCACCGGTCTCGCCCTGGGCGTCGTTACCTGGCCGCGAGAACCGTCAGGGCACTGTCTGTATGACGCGCGCGGCTCCAGGCAGGTGCTGCTCTTGTTCGTTTGGTCCCCAAACAGCTGTTTTGCCCCGCCCCGAAGCATTCGCCCCAGCCTTTCGTAACCTCATCTCCTCCCGATCGGGCTCTTTGGCTACAGGCTTGCATTTCCTGTGTATGAAACCTGCCCGCATGCCAGCGCGCAGGGCTCGACAACACAGCAGGGAGCCTTCATGAGCACTGCGCTTCAAATCACAGAGATCGACGATGGGGGCCAGAGCGCCCTTGCCATGCCGCCGGCGCGCCGTCCGGTGGAGGCCCTGCCGTGGCTTCCGTGCACTTTGGCGCTCGACGTGCCGGTGCTTCACTTCACGGTCCGCTCGCTCCTTGACCTGCAGCCGGGAGCGGTTCTTGAAACAAGTTGCCACCAGAGCATGGACATTCCGCTTCGCGTTAACGGCCTGCTGATGGCCTGGACCGAGTTTGAAGTCGTGGGTGAGCGCTTGGCGGCGCGGATTACGGATCTCGCATGAGCGTGTTCACGCAAACTGCCCCGAACTGGATGGAGCGCTTCGGCGTCCGCCGCCGCCCGGCGATTGTCGGCCACTCCCAGGCGGCTTCCCCGGCCGGACTGGCGCAGGTGCTGGTCGGTGTCTGGCGCGGACTGCTGTCGCTCCAGGCCGCCCGCACGTCCACGCGAAGGCTTCGGTTGATTGAAAAAATCTCCCTCGGCGACAAGCATTTTGTCGCGCTGCTGGAGATTGATGGTGTCAGCTTTTTGGCGAGCAGCGGCGGCAGTGGCGCATTGACGCTGACCGCAGCGCACGACCTGCAGCGAAACGCAGCCGGGCAGGCCAGTCTCGCGGCTTTCGAGGATCAACATCAAGCTTTTATCCCTCAAGCTCAGGCCGTGGAGGAAAGCGGAGCTCCGCCGTCCCGGTTCGACAGTTGGGACGGCGACGGCGGGCAGGCCCTGACCGGCGCCAGTGCGAATCCCGGGTACCTCGACCGGGCGGGGGCTGGCGCCGCTGCAGGAACAAGTCCCGGATTGATTGCCGGATTGAAGCCCAAATCACAACCCAAGCCGCAGTCGAACCCACAATCGAAGTCGCAATCGAAGTTGCAATCCGGGCCGAAGCAGAAGACCAGTGCTCCAGGAGCGTCACCGGCCGGGACGTCCCGGATAAAGCTCGCAAGCCGGGCCGTATTCCCGGACGTGGCGGCACCGGCATCGCAGCTGTCGAAGCTGGTCGCGGGCGCGTCCCAATCAGAAAAGACGGCAGCGAAGGCCGGCCCGGAAGCCCAGGTGCTTTCGAAGCAGGCCAGGGCGGCAGCGGCTTCTTCGGCCCTTCAAGCGTCCAAGGCAGACGCTTCGAAGCCAGGAGCCGAAAAGTCTGCCCCGGCGAAAGCGCTCGCTGCGAAAGCGCCCGTGGCCAAGGCACCCGCGACACCCCCTTTAGCCAAGGCGGTCAAGGCAGCCAAGGCGGCTACCGCGGCAGTCCGGCCCGGCCCGGCCCGGTCTAAAACAACCCGCGTCTCACCCACCCTCGCAGCCCGAGCCGACGAGTGGGCGTCCCTCAGCACACCCCCGGTCACGGCCCCTGCATTTCCCGCCCGGCAGGAAGAAGCGGAGCAGGACCAGGGAATCAACGCGGCCAATCGCTTCGCGGCGCTGCTCGAACTTCGCATGCTGGCATCGGAAGTCTTCGCGGAGATCGACTCGAAGCAGCCGGTCGCCGCAGCTGCGCAGCTTTCCGCGAGCGAACCGCCGACCCCGCGCGCCCGCAGGGTGGAAAGCCAGATCAGCACCGGCTTCCATCGGCTTCGCCGG
>CAXTYP010000052.1:0-12201 GCA_964248435.1 uncultured Acidobacteriaceae bacterium
CACTGGCCTGCAGCAGCTCGCGGTAGGACGGGGCCTGGCGGTAGCGCTCGGCAACGCGGGCGGCTACCGTGGAGGCTGCAGTACCACGGCTTTCGGCGAGCGCAGGGGATGTTGTCGGGTGAGCCCCGCTCCGCAGGCGATGCTCCCGCAGTCGCTCGTGCAGCTCCTGCTTCCATGCGGGAAGAGCGACGCCCCCGGCAGCGCAAGGGAGGTGGAAGGGGGAAGCGGGCGTGCTCACAGCGAAGGAACCCTCCCTGCCCTTCGTTCCGCAGAAAGCCCGCGGCTGAAAGGCTGGTCCGAAAAAAGAGTGCAGGAGTGGGAGATTGCGTGGGGCAAGAGGCAATCTTCCGGTTCACCCCGTAACAAGAACATGACAACGGCACGGCGCAAGCCGCGGAACCCGGATGCGACTTCGCGCTGCCCCGGATCGTCCCAAGCCTTTGCTATGCTGGGGAAGCCTTTCGCAATGGAAACCCGCACAACTTGGTGTATCACGCTGTTTTTCGCCTGTCACCCTGCGTTCAACGCCGCCGGGGTAACGAACCAGCTACCCCAGAATGAGGGGCCCGGCGGATCCCAGGTGCAATCCCAGGTGCAATCACAAGGCCAGTCACAAGTCCCATCTCCAGTGCAGAAAAGCACGCCCATGCCTGTGCCGGCGGTCTTGCCAGCCGACGATGGTGGAGGCGAGATGCCGACGCAGGGCGATACGCCGCTGACGCCAGCAGTGGACCCGGCTTTTGCGCCCCCGCCTGTTCCACCCGGGAATGCACCCGTGAACCCGGCGGCGGCGGTTGTTGCGAGCCCGCTTGAAGACGCGCCCGCGCCGGCCCTCCCGGCGCTGTCGGATGTTGTCGACACCGGGATCGCCGTACCGATCGAGGCCCCGCCGGCCGGCACCCCGGTTCACATTGAAGCCGGCAAACAGGCGAAAGCCGGCGACCTGTACACGCTCGATGGCGACATCCTGATCCTGTACAAGAGCTACCGCGTACGAGCCGACCACGCGACCTACAATGCCGCGACCTCGACGGTAGAGGCGAGCGGCCATGTGGCGGTCGATGGTGGTCCCTCGGACGAACACCTGCTTGCCGACCACGGCACCATGAACCTCGAAGCCCACACGGCGCACTTCTACACGGCGACCGGGACGCTGGGCGTGCGCTCGGTGACGCACGATCGCTACGTGTTTACCGCGCCTAACCCGTTTGCCCTGAGCGGCGACGAGGTACTGGAGCCGGGGCCTGGCCGCTACCAGGTGCTGCGCGGTACGCTGACCAGCTGCCGCCTGCCCGACCCGGACTGGAAGCTGCTCGCGCGCAACATCCTCGTAAACGACAACGTGGCCCGCGCGCGCAACAGCACCTTTACGCTGTTTGGGGCGCCGCTGTTCTTTCTGCCCTATGTTTCGCACCCGGTCGAGCAAAACCAACGGCAAACCGGGGTGCTGCTGCCGATCTTCGGCAACGACACGCAAAAGGGCTTTATCTCAGGCGAGTCAGTCTACCTGGTGTTGGGGCGCAGTGCCGACGCCACCCTGGGGGCCGAATATTTTTCCAGGCGCGGCTTCAACCCTTTCGGGCAGCTGCGCTACCGGGGCTTCGGGGAGAACTTCGCTTCCGTTCGGTTCCGCGCGCTGTTTGACCGGTTGCCCGCGCCAAATAACCAGGGCGGGCAGGACATCTTTGCGGACGGCCGCCGTGCTCTGGACGCGCATACCCGCGCCGTGGCCGACATTGAATATCTTTCCTCGTATGTGTACCGACAGGCCTTTGAAGAAAACTACTCGGCGGCCATCAACTCCGAGGTCAAGTCGTCGGCGTATGTGACGCGAGAAGAAAACGGCTATGCCGCCAGCGGACGGTTTGAACGGTACCAGAACTTCAGGAGCACCGCGCCGGGCGACGAGATCCGGGTGCTCCACACCCCGGAGCTGCACCTGGACGGGCTCGATCAGCCCCTGGGCCGCACTCCTTTTCGATGGGGCGGCGAAGCCTCCGCGTCGGCGTTGTCGCGCTCCGAGCCGGGCTTCCAGACCAGCCGCCTGACCCCACGACTGGACCTGTACCCGCACCTTTCTCTGCCGCTCAGCGGAGGTGGATGGAACCTGCGGAGCGAAGCGGGCGTACGCGAAACTTTCTACGGAAAAAGCCAGTTGCCGGGTACGCCGGGCGCGTTGCCGGTCGAGTCCGGCGCGAGCCTGAACCGGGCGGCTTTTATCGGCGATGCGGAGCTGCATCCGCCCACGCTGGAGCGTGATTTTGCCGCGCCGTGGCTGGGCAAAAACGCCGGCGGAGCACTGCGGCATACGGTGGAGCCATACCTCCATTACCGCTATGTCACGGGCGTGAACCAGTTCGCCCAAACCCTGCGTTTTGACCTGACGGATGTGCTGGCAGACACAAACGAGGTGGACTACGGTCTGACGCAGCGGCTGTTTGTGCGCGGCAAAGGGGCGTGTCCGCCGGGCGCGGAGGCCGGGCAGACGCACTGCGGCACGGCCGACTGGCTTACCTGGACAGTGCTGCAGCGGCACTACTTCAACCCCACCTTTGGCGGGGCGGTTGTGCCGGGGCAGCGCAACGTTTTTACAAGCACGCTGGACCTGACCGGCATCGCGTTTCTTGTCGCGCCGCGCAACAATTCGCCGATTATCTCGCGCCTGCGCCTGCGCACCACCGGCGCGACCGACCTGGAGTGGGACCTGGACTACGACGAACGGAGCGGCCGCGTGCAGGGGAGCAACCTGCTGGCCAGCTACCGGTTCGCGAACTACTTCTTCTCCGTCGGGGATGCGCGGCTGGTGAACCTTGTTCCTCGAAATTCGGCCTTGCCGAACGCTCCAAGCGCAACGGCGACTGCCCAGCCGGGGGCGCAGCGCGACTTTAACCAGCTTCGGGTGGCTGCCATTTACGGCTCGCCCACGAAGCACGGGCTGTCCGCCGGTGCCAACCTTGGCTATGACTTTGCTTTTGCGCAGACTCAGTACCTGGGCGCGGAGGCCGGCTACAACCGCGATTGCTGCGGCGTGGCCTTTGAAATGCGGCGCTATTCACTCGGGAATCCCAGCACGAACTCGGTGATCCGCGACGACACCCAGTACCTGTTCTCGTTCACGCTGGCCGGGGTGGGTTCGGCCGGCTCGCTGCGGCCGGTTTTGCGGGTCTTCTAACGCAGCAGGCTCATCCAATTCCTTGACGGGAGAAATCGACGATGAAATTGCGCGCGCTGGGCCGGTCCGGCCTCCGGGTTTCGCCGCTGATGCTGGGTGGCAATGTGTTTGGATGGACAGCCGATGAAGCGACCTCGTTCCGCATCCTGGACCGGTTCGTTGACGGGGGCGGCAACTTCATCGACACGGCGGATGTGTATTCGCGCTGGGCCGAGGGCCATACGGGTGGCGAGTCGGAAACGATCCTGGGCAAGTGGTTTGCGCGAAGCGGCAAGCGCGACGGAGTGGTGCTCGCGACCAAGCTGGGCATGGACATGGGAAGCGGCAAACAAGGACTGCGACCCGAATACATCCGGCAGGCGGTGGATGGGTCGCTGCAACGGCTGCAAACCGATCGCATTGACCTGTACCAGGCGCACAAGGACGACCCGGACACACCCCTCGCTGACACGCTGGGTGCTTTCGGCGAGCTGATCGCCGCAGGCAAGGTGCGTGCCATCGGCGCTTCCAACTACCAGGCCGACCGTTTGCGCGCGGCCCTGGAGCTGCACTCGACCCAGGGATTGCCCCGTTTTGAAAGCCTGCAGCCGCACTACAACCTGCTGGAACGCGCCGAGTATGAGAACAGCCTGGAGCCGGTTGTGCAGGAGTTCGCCATCGGTTGTGTGCCGTATTTCTCGCTGGCGGCGGGGTTTCTCACGGGCAAGTACCACTCCGCGGCAGATGTCGAGGGCAAAGCACGGGGCAAGATGGTGGGCAAGTATGCCAACGAACACGGCTTTGGAGTGGTTAAGGCTCTTTCCGAAGTGGCACAGGGGGTCGGCGCTAATCCCACCCAGGTTGCGCTTGCCTGGCTGATGGCGCAGCCCAGCGTCACGGCACCCATCGCGAGCGCGACAAGTCTCGATCAGTTGGAAGGCCTGCTTGGGGCGATGGAGCTTAAGCTTCCGGCTGCCGCGACCGAGAAGCTGGCAGCGGTGACCCGGCCGGCCGCCGCTGCGTAAACGCGGAACTCGGGTCAATCCGTGAGCACCGGCCAGTCGTTCTGCCAGCTGATGTGCTTCAGCCACAGGTACATCATCCCATTCTCCGATGCCTTGAGGGCATGAAATACAAGCAGGCTTTCGCCCGTTTGCGGGTCGATGTAAGCGGTCCCGCCGCCCGGGGCAAGCCAGTTGCTGTTGGTTTGGAGCAGGACCGTGCCGCCGCCCTTCATCATAAGCACACCGGCCTCATCGACGAATGGCCCTTGTGGATGGGACGAGCGGCCAACAGCTTCCTTGTAAGTGTCGGTTGTGATGTCGTAGTTGCAGCAGTAGTCGATCGAAACAAAGAGGTAGTAGTAGTCGCCGTGGTGCACGATCGACGCGCCCTCAATGGGATTGTTGGGCACGCCGGGACGAGTTGCCAGGTCATAACGGCGCGAGCCGGCGATCAGTTTTCCGGTTCGGGGATCGATGAGCTGCTGCTTGATACCGGACCAGTAACTGCCGTAGCTCATGGAGATACTGCCGTCAGCCGCTACCAGAATGCTGGGGTCGATCGCGTTGAAATCGTCGCCCGGGCTTGATGCAAGCACCTCACCCTGATCTACCCAATGGTAAGCCGGGTCGTGGGAGTCCAGCGTTGTATTGGTCGCCAAACCGATGACCGATCGCTGTGAATTCAGTGTCGAGCCTGCGTAATACAAGTGGTACAGGCCGTTAAAAAAGGAGATATCCGGGGCCCAAAGCGTTGTCACGCCAGGCACTTCGACTTGTATCCACGACGGGATCGACGGGAAAACACTGCCGCAGGCCGTCCAGTGCAGCTTGTCAACGGAGCAGCGGATCGGCAGGTCGTTGCCGGCGGGCAATCCAAGGACGTCGGTTGAGAACAGGTAATAGGTACCGCCTTGCCGCATGATGCTGGGGTCGTGCAACGGTGCAACATCGCCGGTGAGGGAGTAGCCGGTCAATGGATCGTTTGACGCCACCGGAGCCGGGAGTGCCGGCGGAACCGGGGCAGCCGGCGGGACGGGCGCTTGCGTCCCCGACGCGGCAGGGGCCTGCGTTGTAGCCGATGGGGAAGACGAGTTCGCTCCGCAGCCAAGGAATAACAAGCAGCAAGCCCATGGCAGCAGCATGCGCCCTGGATGAACCGGAAAAGTGAAAAGCAAGCGAAAGCCTCCCTGTACATGGCTGCCGGGGGAAGCTTCGCCGTGGAACCGTGCGGCCAATGTACGCTACGTAACATATCGGCGGAAAGTGGAAAGATTTCAGGGGCTTGCCCATTACCTTGGACATGTGCAAACAGCCGTTAAGCGCGGCCTGGATTCAAAGTCGGCCCCGGGGAGAGGCGTTCCCGCGTGGTGCGATAATAAGCACTCGGCACCTAGAAAGCCTTCCCGCCGGAAAGGTCCTGAACCGCCTTGCCCTCCTTGCGCTTTGTTCCAGCATCGTTCTTCCTGGTCGCTCTTTCCCTGGTTTCACTCGGCGGCTGTCGCGCGCAGGTGCCTGCGGGCGGGCCCTCGCTGACGCCGGAGCAGGGGCGCCGCGTGGCGCTGACCGTGCGCTCGCAGCTCAACGTTCCGCCGGACTGGGAGATTGCCCCCGGTGCACGTACCCCCAGCGAGGTGCCCGGCTTCGACACCCTTCATGTGGAGTTTTACCCGGCAGCCGACCCGAAGCAGGTGCAGCCGCTCGACTTCCTAATTTCAAAAGACGGCAACACGCTGGCGCGGATTTCAAAGTACGACCTGCAGCATGTGCCCGGGCTCGACATTGCGACGGCGGGCCGCCCGGTACGCGGCAACAAGGATGCCAAGGTCGAGATCGTCAACTTCGACGACCTGGAGTGCCCGTACTGCGCGCGCATGCATGCCGAGCTGTTTCCGCAAACGCTGGATCATTACAAGGGCCTGATCAAAGTCGTGTATAAGGACGACCCGCTCACCGAGATTCACCCTTGGGCGCTCCGTGCCGCGATCGATTCCAACTGCCTGGCCGCACAGAACGGAACGGCTTACTGGAACTACGTGGATTATCTCCACACGCATGGCGAAGACATCACCGGGCCGGACCGCGATGCCGCGAAATCGAACGCCTTGCTGGACAAACTGGCGCGCGAAGAAGGAACACGCGGCAAGTTGAATCAGGCCATCCTCGACAGCTGCCTGCAAAAGCAGGATGGAGCACCCGTGCGCGCGTCGATGAGCGAGGCGGCGGCGCTGCGGGTAGACGGCACGCCGGCACTGTTTATCGATGGAGAGCGGATTTCGGGTGCGCAGCCGCTGCCGTATGTTTGGGCAGCGATTGACCGCGCGCTGCGGGCACGCGGCTTGACCCCGCCGCCCGAGCCAAAGCCAGCACCAGCGCCGGCGAGCGGGTCGCAATAAGCGTGCGCACCGGTTCGCACGCGGCCTGGGCAAACGAGAGGAGCAATGATTGGGATTAAGGAATAGATCGTCGTGGTCGATGAGACGGCTTCGGCCACGGACCGCTCCTGCCTTGCTGCTCGCGTGCCTGTTTGCCATCGGCTGCGCCCACAGCCACAGCGCCGATGTGCTCGCCAAGGTGAATGGAAAGCCTATCGCCGGCAAGGATGTGGACACGCTATACACCAACTCGCTTGGCGACAACGGGCAGCAACAGCATCCGTCGGTCGAGCAGGAAAAGATTGTCCGGCTAGGCATCGTACGGCAGCTGATTGATGAGGAGATCCTGGCGCAGCGGGCGGGCAAGCTGAACCTGGCTGCGACGGACGAAGAGGTCGACAGCCAGATCAACGAGATGAAGGCGCCGTTTACGCAGGAAGAGTTCAACAAGCGCCTGGCCGACAAGCACCTGACGCTTGATGACCTGCGCCGGGAGATCCGCCGGGCCAAAACAACCGAAAAGCTGTTCAACAAGGAGATCAACTCCAAAATCAACATCACGGACGCCGACATCGCGGCCGCGTACAACGCGCATAAGGCCGAGTACAACCTCGTGGAACCGCAGTACCACCTGGCACAGATCGTGGTCACCTCGGAGCCGGGCCCGCAGGGCGGCAACGGCGCGGGCAATCTACAAAATTCGAAGGCCGCGAATGACGCGGAGGCGAAACGCAAGATTGAAATGCTGCACAACCGCCTGGAAAGCGGAGAAGACTTCGGTACGCTGGCGGCGAACTTTTCCGAGCGGCCCGACAATGCTTCTAGCGGCGGCGACATGGGGTTTTTTCCCGAGTCGCAGCTGCGCAGCGACATGGCTGTGTATGACGCGGTTTCCAAGCTGAAGCCGGGGCAGATCACCGAGGTGCTGCCGCTGCTGGACCCCACGACGCGCAAGCCGGTGGGCTACAGCATTTACCGCTTGATGGATCGCGAAGCGGCCGGGCAGCGTGACCTGAACGATCCGCGTGTGCAGCAGGCCATCCGGCAGCAGCTCAGGGAAACACGCTCGCAGCTGCTGAAGAACGCCTACCTGGAAGTGCTGCGTGACCAGGCCCGTGTAGAAAACTACTACGCGGAAGACATCTTCAAGGACGGCGCGAAATAGCACCGCGCCCGGAGACACTGGCGATGCGATTCGGAGTACTTGGCTTTGGGCACCACGCGGCAAAGCGGCTGGTGCCCGCGTTTCGTGGAGCATCGGTGGCACAACTGGCCGGCTTATGGCGGCGCGACGCAGCCAAGGCTTCGGCCGACGGAGCCCGCTTCGGGGTGCCCCTGGTCTTCGACTCGGCAGAAGCCTTGTGTGCCTCGCCCGAGATCGACGTCGTGTTTGTGGTGTCGCCCGATGCGCTGCACCGCGAGCACGTGCTGCTCGCGCTCCAGGCGGGCAAGCCGGTGCTGTGTGAAAAACCGCTCGCGATGAGCACGGGGGAAGCCGAGGAGATGCAGGCTGCTGCCGAGGCAGCCGGCGTGCTGTTTGGTGTCGCGCAGAACATGCGCTACAACCTGGCGATCGACCTCCAGCGACGGTGGATCGCCGAAGGCCGCATCGGGCAGCCGCAGCTGGCACATGCACAGTTCTGTTACGAGACGAGCAAGAGCCCACGGACCTGGATCAACGATCCATCACTCGCATTGGGTGGGCCGATCGGCGACGTCGGGATCCATTGCATCGACGCGCTTTGCTATGTGCTGGGCGACCGGGTCGAGAGTGTGAGTACGCTGGCGCATCGTGACCCAGCATCGGGCGCGGTCGAATCGCACGCCGTTGTCAGTCTCCAGTTCGAGTCGGGGGCGCTCGGCACCGTCACGCTGACAACGCGCGCTGCCTACCGGAGCCTACTTGAAGTGGTGGGCGAACGCGGCTCCCTGGCGTGCGAAGACGCGATGACAGTGGACCACCCGGTGTCGCTGGTCCAGCGTAACGGGGGCCAGGTGGTGCTGGAGCAGCCGGTCTCGAACGCCGATGCCTTTTCGCGCATGCTGGACGGCTTTGCCGAAGCGGCTGGGGGCGGACCGATGCCGTTTCGCGCTCTGGGTGCCGAGGGCGTGGTGAACCAGCGAGTGCTGGACGCAGCTTATCGTTCGTGGAAGACAGGACGCGTCGAGCCTGTCGTGTAAGTGCGGCTGAGACGAAAAAGCCCCGGCCTGCGCCGGGGCTTTTTGCTTGCAAATGACTACTTGGTGTTGTCGAGCACGATGCCGCCCGAGTTCGCCTTTTCCTTTTCGGCTTCGTTCGCCTTGCGCGTTCCCATGGCCTGGTCGCGCCAATGGTCGGCTTGGGCGATATCGGCCTTCTGTGCCGCCGGGTTGCCGCAGTCCAGGTCGGCTTTCCGGCGA
Organism: uncultured Acidobacteriaceae bacterium; assembly: GCA_964248435.1. GTDB lineage: Bacteria > Acidobacteriota > Terriglobia > Terriglobales > Acidobacteriaceae > EB88. The sequence goes on from CAXTYP010000052.1 coordinate 8,928, forward strand.
TACATGAGGTTTAGATACGACATGGCGTCATCGTAGCTGGGACGAATCTGCACAGCCTTGTTCAGGTAGTCAAGACCCTGGCTGACCAGCTGCGTATTATCAGCCTTGATCTTGGCGCAGGTGGCCTTCGACATCTTGCTGTTGCCTGTTCCATCGTCCGTCAGGCCCGAAGCCTTCAGGTCGTCTACCGCGTTCTTGTAAGCAGCCTTCCAGTCGATCACACCGATCGTGTAAGGCGCTTCCGGGTCCTTGGGGTCGGCCTTGATTACCTTTTCCTGCCATTCCTTCGCAAGGTCCATCTTGTCGGTGCTGAAGTAAAGGCTGGCAATCCCCTTCAAGCTGGTCACATCGCCGGGACGTTCCTTCAGAACATCCTTGTAGCTTTCAATAGCCAGGTTTGCCTTTTTCAGGTTGTCAGGCGTGGTGAGATCAGGAACGACCTGTTGCGCGTAGGCGGTGGCCAGGTAGATACGCGTCATCGGGTAGGTGGGATCCAGGTTTACTGCGTTCTGGAAGTGGTTGATGGCTTCCTCGTACTTTGCCGCCTTGTACGCCTGGACGCCCTTGTTAAGTTGATCGCGGGCTTGGAGGCGCTTGCACCCGGCCGAAAAGACCAGCAGCGACAGCGCAGCCGCGGCCAACACCGGAACACGTGCGATTCGATTCATTCTGTCTCTCATCTCCTTCGATGGGGGGCGGCCCTGGCGATAACGCAGAGGAATGGTGCAGTGAACAAAAGGCCTGCGGAGCGATTGTATCCCGTTTAGCCGTTGTGCAACGTCTGGGTTCGTGCACAACACGCCGGGAGGAAGCCCGGCGAGCCGTGCGGGCTCGCCGGAAGGAAGACAAGGCCTACTGCCCAGCCTCGATTTTAGGGGTGATGAGCCCGATATGGTCCACACCGACGGCCTTGCCGATATCGACCACTTGCGCGATGCTTTGGAAATTCAGGTTGGGATCGCCTTTGACAAACATGATCTTGGTGGCGCGCACCGAATAGATCTGGTTCAGGCGGTTTTGAAGGTCCTGAAAGGCGACCGGATCCTCGTTGATCTTGTAAGAAGGCTGCCCCACACCCGAACCCTGCACCTGCACGACGATGGTCTTGTCGTTCACCTGCTCGTTATGGTTCTTGGGCGGCTGAGGCACCATGGCATCAAGTCCGTGCGGGGTAACCGGCACAATGACCATGAAAATAATCAGCAATACCAGCAGCACGTCGATGAGCGGAGTTACGTTAATATCGGCGTTGAGCCCTGCCGGGCCGCCACCGCTTCCCATTGCCATACGTTTCCTCGATTCGTTCTTAAACTTGCGATCGTGCCTGAACTACTGGCCGCCAGCGGCACCCGGGGGTCCGTGCTGGTCGGTGAGCAGGCCCACTTCTTCCACACCGGCCGTCCGGACCGAATCAATCGCATCTTCGACCGCGCCGTAGTGGGCGCGCTGGTCGGCGCGGAAATAGACCACTTTATTGGTCTTGTCCTTTAAGCGGTCCTGCACCTCGGTCCCCAGCTGGTCGAGCGAGGTCTGATTCTGGCCCAGGTAGACCTTGCCGTCGCGCGTCACCGCAATGATGGTGGCGTCTTCCTTGCTGGCGTCTTCCATCGTGATTGCGTTTTTCGAGTTCACCAGCGTCACGTTCACCTTGTTGGTGAGCATGGGCGTGATGACCATGAAGATGATGAGCAACACCAGCATTACGTCGACCATCGGGGTCACGTTGATGTTGGAGTTGACCTTGCGTCCTTCGTCTCGTTTCACAAGTGCCATGGATGTGTTCCGTTCCCTCTCGGCGAGGGCGGCTCAGGCCGCCCCCGGGGCAAGGCCGCGGTTAGCGGCGGTTCTGCTTGAGGAAGTAATCCACCAGCTCGGAAGAGGAGTTGTCCATTTCGACGTCAAATGCCTCGACCTTGTTGGTGAAGTAGTTGAAGCACATGACGGCGGGGATGGCGACCAGCAGACCGAACGCGGTCGTAACCAGCGCTTCCGAGATACCGGAAGCGACGGCACCGATACCCGGGGTCTTCTGCACGGCGATCTCCTGGAAGGCCTTGAGAATACCGGCAACCGTACCGAACAGCCCGACGAACGGGGCGGTGGAACCGATGGTCGCTAGACCACCGAGACCGCGCTTCAGTTTCGCGTGAACGATGGCTTCCGAACGCTCCAGGGCGCGCTTGGACGACTCGACCTGCTCGACCGTGACCTGCCCTCCGCCATAGTTGCGGAATTCGCTCAGGCCCGCGGTGACGACCTCGGCCAGGTGCGACTTTTTGTTGCGGTCCGCAACCTTGATGGCTTCATCCAGCTTGTTTTCGCGCAGGGCGCCGGCGACGCGGGGCGCAAAGTCGCGCGACTGCTTGCGGGCTGCCGCAAAGTACAGGTAGCGATCGATGATGACCGCCAGCGACCAGATGGACATGATGAAGAGCACAAACACAACGCCGCGTGCCAGCCAGCCCATGTTGTTCCAAAGGTCGAGCGGCGAAAAGCCCACGGTGGGCGATGCCTGTTCCTGGAAGAAAGCAAGTGCCGATGGTGCCGCAAGCTGAGAAAGGTGAGCGAGAATCACGTGAATCATCCCTCCTGGGGAAAGAACCTGATGAGGTTGAGCTTCTGAACCGAAGTTATACAGGAATCCGATGCCACCGGACTGCCTGCCATGGATGCCCGCGTGGGAAGCGACCCATTTTGGGCCGCTTCCCGCAATGATTTAACCGCCGCCCAGGGTGAAGTTGACGTTGACCTGGGTTTGCACCTCAACCGGCTCACCGTTGAGCAGGTACGGCTTGTAGCGCCACTGCCGCACCGCATCGATCGCGGCCTGGGACAGCATCTGCGGGCCGCTCACCACGGTCAGGTTTTCAATGGTGCCGGTTTTTGAGATGGTCGCCGACAACACCACCGTGCCCGAGATGCGGGCTGCCTTGGCAATGGCCGGATAGGAAGGCTCAGGCTTGGACAGGATGTTGCCTGCCATGACGCCGGAAGACACCGCGACCTTCTTCGGCTTGGGTGGCGGCGCGACGGTTACCGCGGGACCGGTACCCATGCCACCCAGAATGCCGCTTCCCGTAGTGCCCGTGTCGCCAAGACCGGCAATCGTAACACCCTGCGGCGGTGGCGGCTGGTCCGGCGCGGTCACGATCTTTTTCGGGATTTTCGGTGGTGCAATCATCTCGTCCATCTGCTGCACGTGGACAACATGCACCACTTGCGGGGGTGGCGGCGGCGGGGGGTTCGGATCTGCGGGGGGGGGGGGGGTGGGTGC
>CAXTYP010000053.1:0-12142 GCA_964248435.1 uncultured Acidobacteriaceae bacterium
AATCCGGGACTGGAATGCCGTTGCCCGAAGGAAGCACCACGCTGCCTTTCGCGGCCGGCGGCGAAGCTGGCGGCGAGACGAGGGGCGAGATCTCCGGCGCTCCAGTTTCAGACAGGCCTGCGGGATCGTGAGCCGGGGTCTTCGGCCATTCGGGCATTCGCTCGGACGCACTCGCGACGGCTGCATGGAGGGTTGGTGCCTCACCGGAGTCGGCTTCCTCGGCCGGCGTGGCCGGGTGGCGCAGGGGGTCGTCGGCCGGCAGGTCGTTTACATCGGCGAACAAGGCGTTCAGGTCACCGACCGGCTCCGACACGTCGTCCTGCACGCCCGACGCTTGAGCGGCTTCGGCCTTGAGCTCCGGCGCGGATTTCAGCGGCTCGTCGTGCGGCACGCCCAGGTACTCGAGAATCTGCTGCGCCAGCTCCTGGAAGACCGGCGCACTCGCCTCCGATCCATGGTGGCCGCCCTCGCTCGGCGAATCGATCACGACGGCGATCGTGACGGCGGGGTTGTTCACTGGCGCGATGCCGACAAAACTCGCGACATATTTTGTTTTGGAGTACGTGTGGGTGCGCACGTCGATTTTTTGCGCGGTGCCGGTTTTGCCGCCGGCCGAGTAACCGTTCAGGTTGGCCTTGCCCTTGGCCGTGCCATTGATGACGACATTCTCCATCAGCTTGCGCATCTGGGCGGCTGTCATGGTCGCGATCACGCGGTGCGCGCCCGCCGGCAACGGGTTGGGCAGGGCATCGCTTGATTCAGGATGAAACGGAACCGGCTGCAGCCCGGGATTGCCACGCACCTTGTCGGTCGCGCGCAGCACGATGTGGGGCGGCAGGTACGTGCCGCCATTCGCGATGGTGGAGGCCATGGTGACGAGCTGGATCGGCGTCACCGCGACCTCCTGCCCCATGGGCACGGAACCGATGGTGGTGGGTTGCCAGCGCTCCGGCGGCTTCATCAGGCCACGCGTTTCGCCGGGCAACTCGAGGCCCGAGCGCTGCCCGAATCCGTAGGCGTGGATATAGGAGTAGAAGGTGTCCTTGCCCATGCGCTCGGCCAGCTTGATCGCGGCTACATCGCTCGAAACAGCCAGGGCCTGGGTGACGGTAAGCACGCCGTTGTAGTGGTCGTCGTGCACGGTGCGCCCGGCGACGACGATCCTGCCGCCTTCGCAATCGATCTTCTGGTCGGGCGTGGTGACGTGCTGGTCGAGCGCGGCGGAGTAGGTGACGAGCTTAAAGGTCGAGCCGGGCTCGTACACATCGCTTACGGCATGGTCGCGCAGTAACTCGGGCGAAGTGTGCTTGACCTGGTTGGGATTGAACGTCGGCCGCATCGCCAGCGCAAGGATCTGACCGGTGTGCGGGTCCTGCACGACCACGGTGCCATTGAGCGGGTGCACGCGCGCCATTGCATGATCGAGCGCCTGCTCCGCCATGAACTGGATGTTCGCGTCCAGCGTGAGCTGCAGGTTTTCGCCCGGGGCCGGGTCGCGTTCGACCGATGCCAGCACATGCCGGCGCGCATCGAGCGCGGTGAGCATGCGGCCGGGCTCGCCGTGGAGGTCGCGATCGTAGCGCTGCTCAACGCCGCCGAGGCCGTTATCATCGACGCCGACATAACCCAGCACCTGCGCGGCAATGTCGTTTTCCGGGTAAAAACGCTTGAACTCTTTTTGGAAGTACACGCCCTTGAGCTTGAGCGCGCGCACCCTGTCGATCACGTTTGGATCCTGCTTGCGCGCGATCCAGGTAAAAAAGCGCGAGCTGTCGATACGGTGCAGGATTTCGCCGGCGGAGGTGAACTTGTCGGACGGGTCGGTATGGAGAACGGCGGCCAGCGCTGCGGCGGTCTCGGCGCGCCTTTCATTCGGCATCTCGCCGGGTACGGCATACACGGAGTCGACCGAAACCGTCATCGCGAGTTCATGGAGATTGCGGTCGTAAAGAATGCCGCGGCGCGATGCAACGGCGAAGGTGCGCTGCTGTTGCGTCGCCGCACGGGCTACCCACTCGGCATTATGAAAAACCTGCAGCCACACCAGGCGACCGCCGATCAACAGCGCCCACCCCAAAAAGATGGCGATGATAGCAAGCACACGCACCCGCCGCATGGGCGTCGCGATACGAGAGGTGCCCTGGGGCGCGGCCGCAAACGAGAAGCGTTTCATATTTCGAAAGGAACAAAAGAAACCGGCTGTCGCGTAAGTGGACAGCCGGCCTGGAAAAACTGTTTCAACGGCCCAGCGCCATGGGCCGGGCTTCGGCAAGCGTATCGTCACCGGTGGGCGTGCCGTCGGGCCGCACCACCTGCCCGGGCGTGGGCTGCTCCAGGCCCATTTTGCGGGCCATGCGGTCGATGCGTGCCGGATCGCTCAGCTGCGCTTCGTTCAGGCGCAACTCGCGGTTTCCTTCTTCCAGCTGCAACAGCTGCTGCTTTTCCGCTTCCACCCGGTAGCCGGACTGGATGGACTGGTAATGCTGCCAACCGTAGAACATCACGAGGGCAAACAACATGGCCATGGCGCCGGCAAACGACCGGATCTCCCGTTTGCGCGCGGGACACTGCGTTTTTACGAGTCGCGAGTTGTCCATGCGTCGGGTGAAGAAAATTTCAGGTGTGGGACCGCGCCGGGCTCGCTGCTCCACCATCCAGCGCGAGTCTGCCCTCCATGCGGGTGCCACCCGCTCCGCTTCCCGTGCTACTCCGAACACTTCCGCCAGCGCCTGTGTTGCCATGAGTCCATCCTTCAGAACTGCAATGCAATCTTTTCTTCCCTGCCTTGCGATCGGGCCAGATCGCTGTGTGTGGAAGGGGGTGGTGCGTGGTTGGGTCCTACGTGGGTTTTCTTTCGCCTTTGTGTACCGGCAGGACAACCTGGCCCGATCTTTTTTTGTATTCAGCCCCGTTTCTTGCTTTCCGGAGCTTCAATCTTTACCACCGCTCTTAACTTCGCGCTGCGGCTGCGCGGGTTTGTTCTTACTTCATCCTCACCCGCCGTCACCGGCTTGCGCGTCAACACGTCTACCACCCCGGCATCTTTCGCATCACGAAACGCGTCCTTCGCGAGCCGGTCTTCCCCGGAGTGAAACGAGATCACCACCAGCCGCCCGCCCGGTTTCAACAGCTTCGGCGCGCTTCGGAGCAGTGCCGCGATCTCACCCAATTCGTCGTTCACATGCATTCGGAGAGCTTGAAAGGTCCTGGTCGCCGGATGAATCTTGTCGCCTTTCATTGAGGGGGCTGCAGCCTTTACCACCCCGGCCAGTTCTGCCGTTGTCCGTATCGGCCGAGCCCTCACAATGGCTCTGGCGATTCTCCGCGACCTCCTTTCCTCTCCGAGTTCGTAAAGGAGATTGGCGAGATCTTCTTCGTCAACCTCATTTACCACTTGTGCGGCCGACCGGCCCCCGAGCGGATTCATCCGCATGTCAAGGGGCCCGTCGGCCTGAAAACTGAATCCGCGATGCGCCTGGTCCAGGTGCATGGAGGAGACACCGAAGTCCGCCAGGATGCCGTCGCAGCTACCCGGGCTGACAAACTCCTCTACCCGGCTGAACTCGGTATGCCGCAGCGTGATGCGCGGGGCTGCTTCGCCCAGCGTTTCGCGCAGACTTTCAAGCCGCACCCGCGCCAGCTCCAGCGCTTCCCCGTCCCGGTCGAACCCGACCAGGTGGCCTTCGCCGCCCAGTGCTTTCGCGATCGCGATGGCGTGCCCGGCGAAACCCAGCGTGCAGTCCAGGTATGTGCCGCCGCGGCGCACCGCGAGGTGTTCCATCACTTCCGTCCAAAGAACTGGCAGGTGTCGCACACCGTTGTCGCGCATCTGCCGCGGCCCCTCAGAGCCTTTTTGCAACCTGCTGTGCTGCCTTGCTACAACCCGAATGCCGCCAAAGCCTGCTCGTCTGCTTCGGTCAGTGGGTTGGCTTCCATGTTCTGTTTGAAGCTGTCATGGTTCGCGACTTCAAGGTAGGTCTGCATTCCGAACACCACTACATCTCCCGCCAGCTTGGCTTGTTCCCGCAAGATCTGCGGCAGCAGCACCCTTCCCTGGTCATCCATCCTGCTCATCTGCCCGTAGTAGTTCAGCCGGTCGAGCAGCTTTTTCTTCGCCGGGTTGAAGTTTGGTATCGCGGCCAGCTTTTCTTCAAACCGCTCCCACTCTTTCAGCGGATGAATCTCCGCCAGCTTGCCGTCCTTGCTCGTGATGTAGAACTGTTCCCCATCCGGATTGTTGAATTGGTGCTTGAACTCGGCGGGCAGCTTGAGGCGGCCCTTGTCGTCGACCCGCGCTGGATGATTCCCGCGAAACACCGTGGCTCACTCCACCCGACTCGCCTGTTCACCTCGTCAAACATCCCGAAGAAAAAGGTTGTGCGTCGATAGTTGAAAGGGGAAGCTGTGCGTTCACTCCACTTTCAACCACTTTTGACCACAGACTAGCGAACCTCGCGCCACTTGGGAACGGTTTTTTTGGTTTTATTACTCCGTGACGGTTACTAAAGAGCGAATCCGGTGGAAGAACTGTGGGAATCAGTCTCGAAATGGGACTGCGCAGTTGAAATGGCCGATGAGAGCGCGATTTGGCTTGCGGCATTGCGACGCCCGAGACGGAGACGCAGAAGATTTGGGAGCCGTGTGAACCGTGGATGGCGCAGGCCGGTGCCGGCGGTTCAGACAGGACGCCGTGAAAAGTCTTGTGATTGGCTGGTCGAGCTCAGGAGTGATTGGCCGGGCCCGTTTGTCCGGATTGGCGGGCGGCTAGGGTTTTGCGTTCCTGAATGCGGCGCTGGAGGTAGGCGGCCAGGTAAAGCACGACAGCGATATTGAGGAGGGTGAAAACCACTTTGGGCCAGTTGGGTTTGCGCAGGATTTCGAAAAACTCCCAGGGCAGCAAAGAAGCTGTGACGATCAGGGTCAGGTATTCGGCCCAGGGCTTGGCCAGGATGAGGCCGGTGCCTTCAAGCACGTCAACGCCCGCGTAGCAGAAGATGAGGATGGAGATTTCCTTGAGGCGGTGTGGCGTTACATTGGACAGCTTGTCGAGGACGAAGTTAACAAAGCGGCTTTCGGGGTCAAAGCGAAGGTCGACGATCCAGTGCGTCACTACCGAGACGAGGTCGCGATGAACCAAGTGGAGCGCGCCTATGCCGAGTGCAACAAACAGGACGGCCTTGAGGAGCTTACCAATGCCGATCAGCACGAGCCAGCGATTGGTGTGTGGTGCGAGCCGCGGGGCTGAATAGGAGTCGGTCGGCTGCATGCGTACGCGGTTGGATGCGCGGGAGTGGCGGGATTGTGCCGGGCGGGCACACAAGTCGGCGGGTCCGCTCGAACTGCTGGACGGTTTCCAAGCGCCCGGTGAGTGAGCGTGGGTGCAACGGGTAAGCGGCGATTTCGATTGAACAGGCCAGGGCAACGATGAATCCGTTCCCGGCCCCGCAACGTATTGCCTGTGAGCGGTTTAGCGGCACGGCGGCACGGCCGCACGGCCGCACGGCTTGAACCAGAAACAAACGCAGTGGCTTTCGCAATGGTGCGGAACTCACAACAGCATGGAAGATGGAGACAGATATGAAGAAGCAGAGCGCGGCACTGGCACTGGTACTGGCATTGGGCTTTTCGACGTTTGCGGCACAAGGGGAAAAGAAGGACCCGATGGTGGGCGGCGCGGCGATGTACCCGTCGAAGAACATCGTTGAAAACGCGATGAACTCAAAAGACCACACCACGCTGGTGACCGCCATCAAAGCCGCGGGGCTGGTGGGGACGCTGGAAGGGCCGGGACCGTTTACGGTGTTTGCGCCGACCAATGCGGCGTTTGACAAGTTGCCTGCGGGAACGGTGGACACGCTGTTGAAGCCGGAAAACAAGGACCAGCTGGTGAAGATCCTGACCTACCACGTCGTGCCGGGCCGATTGACGACCAAGGACATCGCGAAGCTGATCAAGAAGGGCGATGGCAAGGCCGAGCTAAAGACCGTGCAGGGCGAAATGCTGACCGCGACCATGCAGGACGGCAAGCTGGTGTTGACGGACGCAAAGGGTGGCGTTTCCACCGTGACGATCGCGGACGTGATCCAGTCGAACGGCGTAATCGACGTCGTGGACACGGTGCTGATGCCTAACTAGAGGGACATCTGCGCAAGTGGGCCTGTTTCGGGCCCACTCAGCCTCGGTTTGTTGTGTTTGCGGGAGCGAGTTGGTGCTGACCGATCCGGTGAACCAGCCGGAAAGGCCGTTGCCCGAATGTAAGTCGCCGCTGCACCTTCCATGCTTCCAGTGGCATTGGCTGTAGCGGCGAGTCGCTAGCGGTTACCGTAAGGCCACTCATGGACGACAACATCGAGATCATTCAGCATGGCCATGGCAGCTTCAAGGTTGCGGCGCATCTGGGGTCGCTCTTTTCGGGGCGTGGTGGGATCTTCTTCGACGGCGACGACCCGGCCATAGCTCCAGCTGGGCTCGGGGAGGGCGGCGAGCGTTTCAGGGAGGTCGATGAGTCGGAGAGTGAGCTCGCTTTTACCGCCAGCAACGCGCTGTGGGACAACGCCGGAGGGCAGGGTGGTACCGGGGGGCAGACCGCCGCCGGGAAGCACAACGCGCAGGGTGATGGTCTTGCGGCTGACAATCACGAACGGATTGGTCCAGGCCTCGGCGGAGCGAACCTGGAGATAGCGACCCTTGGCAGGCGGCGGCAGCTGGGCGAGCTGCCCTTCGGCGGCGCGGATGCCCTTGCGGGCTGCAGCTGCGTCATCGGCCTGCTGCTGGCGCGTGGCGGCGGTTTGGGCAGCGGCTGCCTTGTCGGCCTCGGTGGCGTGCTCGGTGCAGCCGGCCAAGAAAAGAGGAAGAAAAAGGAGCGAGGACTGAACAACCACGGTTCTTCTGCCGATAAAAAAACGCATGGAGGATTTCACGGGAGCATGACTCCGTCAATGTGGGTACGAGCGGGATACCGGGGGGAGTTCATCCGCGGCGGCGCTCGGCAGGCTGCCAGGTTTCGCGACGGGAGCGTGCGATGGCGTCAAGGACGCCATTGAGAAAGTTGATGGACTCAGGCGCGGAAAAGCGCTTGGCGACTTCAAGCGCTTCGTTGATCACGATCGGGGCGGGGGTGGCAGGAAAACCGAGCATTTCACCGATGGCCATTTTCAATACGCTGCGATCGACGGCCGGCATGCGCTCCAGTCGCCAGTGCTGGGCGTGTTTTTCAATCAGGTTGATGATCTCTTCTTCGCGGACGTTGGCAACGCGGTAAAGATCCTCGGCAAAGCCGCGGACGTCGGGCTCGACCTCATCGCGGGCCTCCCAAAAAACCTTGCGGACCTGCTCGGGGCTTTGCTTGCCGACATCGGCCTGGAAGAGCATCTGCATGGCGAGTTCCCGGCTTTTGCGGCGTTTGCCGGCGGGGGCGCTCACCGGGATGCCTGCTTTACGCCGTTTGTTGCGGCGGACGGGCCCGCGGCCGTGATTTTGCGGTGGAGGGAGACCATTTCGATGGCGGCGGAGGCGGCCTCAAAGCCCTTGTTGCCGGCCTTTAAACCAGCGCGATCAAGTGCCTGCTCGAGAGTTTCGCAGGTAAGTACGCCAAAGGCGTGGGGGATGCCGGTTTCCTGTTGAGATTGCCCGATGCCGCGCGAAACCTCGTTATAGATTGCTTCATAGTGAGCGGTTTCGCCGCGCAGAAGAACGCCCAGGGTAATGATGCCGTCCACGCGCCCAGTCGCAGCCAGGGCGCGGGCCGCGTCAGGAATCTCCCAGGCGCCGGGGACGCGGACAACCTCGATGTCGGCGCGGGCGGCCCCGGAGCGGTGGAGACAGTCGAGTGACCCTGCAAGCAGGCGGTCGGTGATGACGGCATTCCAGCGGGCGACCACGATGGCAAAGCGCATGCCGGTGGCAAGAAGGTCGCCCTCCATGGCGGCCGGCTTGCCTTTGAGGGGCTCGTCCCATTCCCAAAAGGCAATCGGGATGCCGGGTACGGGTTCGGCGATAAACAGCTCGGTCTTCCAGCCCGTGGGGGCGATGGGGCTCAGCCGTTTCGGGAGTTCGGCGTCAGAGGTACCGTAACGGCGCAGCCAGGCTTCGGCGGTGTCGCGGACGGCCCCAAGAGCCGTGACTTCGACGAGAAGTTCCGCGGGAACGGCTTGCATGCCGTCGATCCACTCAAGGGTGGCGAGGGGAGCGCGAAAAGATGCGCCGCGAGCGGTTTCGGTCTCCCAAGGGCGGCCGGGCTCGAAGCCGATGGCGGCGAAGAAGCTGGAAAGCCGGTCAAAGACCGCGGGCGTGCTCGCCGGGCGCACGAGAGTGAGGCCTTTGATCATGCTTCCACGATAGCAGTTCGGGGTGGAAAGCGGGAGCAGCCGGTTGTGACTCAACGGCCCGCTGCCCCGGCGAAAAACATGGATTCAGTCCGTCTTCTTCGTGGGCGTCCGATCCATGGGGTCAGCCGTGGGAAGAATCAGGTTGCGATCCACAAAACCGCAAGATCCAACGAGATTCTGGCTGCGACAGATTGAAATCAGCGAAACGGCCCTGGCGGGTGCATTCAAGTCATTTCCTCCAGCTTCCAGACCTCATTCCGGCCACAATCCGGTAGGTCTGCGACCGACACTCGTGCTCAGGAACGTACGGGGGAGTTTGTGCTGCCGACCTTGTGTTCGCGGTGGCGCATGGCTTCAAAATTGGCATACAGGATCCTGTAGCACTCGCAGGCCGACGTTTCGAGGGACTGCCGGTGAATGACCTCCACGACGCCGCGCCGGTTATGGATCCCGCCGGCCTGTTCGAGTTCGCCGAGGATGTGGGTGAGAGCGGGGCGGTTGCAGCCGAGGAGAGAGGCCAGGAACTCATGCGTGATGCCGAAATGCCCGTCCGCGGTGCGGTCGAGCGCAGTCAGGAGCCAGCGCGCGCAGCGCTGGGTGACGGAGTGCAAGGCGTTGCAGGCACCGGTACGGAGTGAGGAGATGAGCAGGGCGTGCGAGTACTCGACGAGCACATTGTGAAAGATGCCGTTGCGGCGACTTTCATCTTCCACGTGCCGGGCACTGATGACGTATGCGGTGCCGCCGAGGGAAGCCATGGTTTGGCAGGGCATGGTCGGCTCGCCGAGGCTCGCGGAGATCCAGGAAGCGCCCTCGCTGCCGACGGTGGCGGATTCGATGGTGTGACCGTTTTCCATGATGGTGAGCATGCAGAGCACGGCGGTTTCAGGGAAGTAGATCTCAGAAATATGCTGGTCCGGGTGGTAGAGAACCTGCTGCGGTTCCAGCGTGACGAGCTTAAGAAATGGCCGCCAGCGCTTGGCGCTTTCCGCGTCAAGCTGACGGAGGAGATGATTGCGACCTTTCCAGCCTTCTCCGTTGCCTCCCTGCATTTCGTTCTGAGTACCATTCGCCATAAGCCGGATGGTACTCCCTTTGTTCGCCGGGCAACATAATGGTTTGAATGGCTGATTTTCGGCATGGTGTGCATGCACCCGGAGAGTTGGTCCAAGAACTCGAAACAACTGACGGATGCTTGTCGCCTCGCGGCTGCTACTCCCTGTTTGCCACAACGCGGTGAGGACGGGAGCGCACGCGATACACTCGCGCCATGTTCCGTTGCCCGCTTGCGCTCGCTTCCCTGCTCGTTGCCGCTTCTTTTTGTACCCAAAACGCTTTCGCACAAACCAAAGGCGAGTGGGCCACGCCCGCGGAGGCGAGCGGCTACAAAACAACGCCGGATGGCGACGCCACGATGGCGTGGCTGCGAAAGGTTGCGGCGGCCGCACCAGGGCAGGTGCGGATTGAGCCGTTCGGCAAAACGGGCGAAGGACGCGAGCTCGACCTCGTGATCGCGTCGCGCGATGGGGTGTTTGACCCGGCGGCGCTCCGTGCGGCCAAGCGGCCGATTGTGCTGGTGCAAAACGCGATCCACGCGGGCGAGATGGACGGCAAGGACGCGTCGATGGCGCTGCTGCGTGACATGGTGATCACAAAGACGGAAGCGCGACTGCTGGACCGGGCGGTGTTTGTGTTTATCCCGATCTACAACGTGGACGGGTTCGCGCGGATGGGACCGTACAACCGCATCAACCAGAACGGGCCGGAAAACCTGGGCTGGCGCGGCAACGGCACCAACCTGAACCTGAACCGGGATTATATGAAGGCCCAAACGCCGGAAACACGGGCGTTCTGGGCGATGTTTGAGCGATGGCTGCCGGACTTTTACGTGGATGACCACGTAACGGACGGCGCGGATTTTCAGTATGACGTGACGTTTGCCATCGACGACGGACCGGACGTGGACCCGGGGATCGCCGGGTGGGTGCGCGACGCGGTGACGCCGGAGCTGGTGCGCCGGGTGGACGAGACGCCGGGGCACCTGGCATCGCCCACCTATATCGAGCTGGCGGATGAGAACGATCCATCGAAGGGGCTGGGGTATTTCGCGGACCCGCCGCGTTATTCTTGCGGCGCGATGATCCTGGAAAACCGCCCCGGCATGCTGGTGGAAATGCACATGCTCAAGGATTACCGGACGCGGGTGACGGGCAACACGTTGCTGCTGAAGGCGCTGCTGGATGTGGTGAATCGTGACGCGGACAAACTGCTGGCGCTGAACGCGGCCGCGGATGCGCGGGCGAAGGCGACAGCCGGGACGACGGTGCTGCTGGCGTTGGGGCCGAACGGCGATACGACCCCGTTCCGGTTCCACGGGTACGCGTACACGCGAACGGAAAGCCCGATTTCGGGCGGCCCGATGGTGACGTACTCGCACACGCCCGAGGACTTCCAAATGCAAAAACAGACTGGGGTGCAGGTGACGGCGCAGGCAGTGGCCCCCGCGGCGTACATCGTGCCCGCGCAGTGGACGGACGTGATCGACGTGCTGCTGGCGCACGGGGTGGAGATAAGAAGGCTCGCTGCTGCGTGGACGGGGACGGTGGAGCGCCCTCACTGCGGTGGGATGGTGTGGCAGCGGCCGCCGTTTGAAGGGCGGCACCCGCTCTTTGCGGGGGAAACCGGGCCGGCGCAGGCGGGGCATTTCGGGCAGTGCGATACGGTCACCGAGCAGGTGACGTATCCCACGGGGTCGGCGGTGGTACGGCTGGACCAGCGTTTGAGCAAAGTCGCGGTGCAGTGGCTGGAACCGGCGGGGCCGGACTCCGCGATGGCGTGGGGCTTCTTTGACCCGATCTTTGAGCAGCGGGGGTCGGGCGGGCCGGACGTGGGGGAAAAGCTGGCGGGGAAGATGCTGGCCGATCCGTTGGGCAAGGGGGGGGTTTAAGGGCGGGGGGAGGACGACCCGAAGGTCGCGGGGGGCCCCGCGGGGGGGGGGCGGTGGTTTTATGACCGGTCGCCGTGGTTCCGGGCGAACGAGGTCGGGGTGTATCCGGTGGGACGGGTGAGGAATGCAGGGCAACTGCCGTAGACCGCCTGCGCGGCTTGCGGCCACTTCGTGGCGTGTGCTTGTGGATGCGTGAGTGTCAGGACTATGGCCGTCCCGTTGGTCCGGGTCCGGCTTTGCTAGCATCGCTTTGATGAATCAAAACTCTGCTCCTCGTGTTCGTATTGCCCCCTCTCCGACCGGTGACCCGCATGTGGGCACCGCTTATATCGCGCTGCTGAATTACCTGTTCGCGGCGCAGCGCGGGGGCAAGTTCATCCTGCGGATTGAAGATACGGACCGGACGCGGTATGTGCCGGAAAGCGAAGGGATGATCTTCGACTCGCTGCGCGAGCTGGGGCTCGAGTGGGATGAGGGTCCTGACGTGGGCGGGGCGTTCGGACCGTACCGGCAGTCGGAGCGGACGGAGATCTATCGCCGGTATGTCGACGAGTTGATTGCGAGCGGTGCGGCGTACCGGGCTTGGGAAACGCCGGAGGAGTTGGAAGCGGAGCGCCGGGCGCAGATGGCGGCGAAGCAGCCCCCGCGCTACGCGGGCCGCTCGCGGGAGATGACGCCGGAGCAGGCGGCGGCGGAGTTGGCGGACGGAAAGCCGTTTACGGTGCGACTGAAGGTGCCGTCCGAGGGCTCGACGACGTTTCGCGATGAACTGCGCGGCGAGATTACGTTTGAGCACACCAATGTGGACGACCAGGTGCTGATGAAATCGGACGGGTTTCCGACCTATCACCTGGCGAACGTGGTGGAC
>CAXTYP010000054.1:0-11857 GCA_964248435.1 uncultured Acidobacteriaceae bacterium
CTTAATGCGGTCAACAATGAGACCCAGTTCAGCGCCAATCGCCATGCCGTTCTATTTATGCCCGGCACCTACGGATCGTCCGGTGCGCCGGTCACGGCACCGGTGGGCTATTACGAGTCCGTAGCAGGCCTCGGCACTTCGCCAAACCAGGTTTCCATCACCGGGGGCCTGACGGCCGACCAGCTGCTTGACGGCAACATGCTGCAGAACTTTTGGCGTTCGCAGGAGAACCTGGCAGTTGTGCCTGCCGGCGGCATGGTCAACGGCACGCTCGACTGGGGTGTTTCGCAGGGCGCGTCGCTGCGCCGCGTCAACGTCCAGGGCAACCTGGCCTATGTCAACTCCGGCTCGATCGGCACCACCAATCCATGCGCGGAAGCGAGCGGCGGTTTTTCTGCTGACATCGCGGTGTCGGGCAACACGAACCCTTGTTCGCAGCAGCAGTGGTTTACCCGCAACAGCGTGATGAACGGTTGGAGCGCCTTTGTTTGGAACTTCGTTTTCTCAGGCGTACAAGGCGCGCCCCCGCAGTCCTACCCGGGCGGCGGCAGCGGCCTGGTCAACGTAACCAACGTGGCCAATACCCCTGCCAGCCGTGAAAAGCCATTCCTGTATGTCGACAGCACCGGCAACTACTTCGTCTTTTCGCCCGGACTCCTGACCAACTCCAAGGGCACAAGCTGGTCGGGCGGCGGTTTGGGGGCCGGCACCTCGCTGCCCCTCAGCTCCTTTTTCATCGCGCAGCCTTCCAACAGCATTGCCGACATCAACAGTGCGCTGGCTTCGGGCAAGAACCTGATCCTGACGCCGGGTGTGTACCAGTACAGCCAGGCCATCACCGTCACAAACCCGAAAACGGTCGTGCTGGGCATGGGCTTTGCCACCCTGATTCCCCAGGCCGGCAATGCCGCCATTTCCGTGGCGGATGTGGACGGGGTGCAGGTAGCGGGGCTGATCGTGGATGCCGGTCCAACCAAATCGCCGGTGTTGTTTGAGGTCGGCAACCCTGGTGTCGTGAATGCGAGCCATGCTTCCAACCCCACCTCGCTGAACGACATCGTGATCCGCATTGGCGGGGAAGAATCGACGGCGGTGAGCGCCGGGACGGGTCTCGAGGTTGACAGCAGCAATGTCATTCTCGACAACCTGTGGTCTTGGCGCGCCGACCACGGCTCCGGCCCTGTGGGCTGGACCGTGAACCCGGCCGACCATGGCCTGGTGGTGAATGGCAGCAATGTCACGGCCCTGGGCCTGGCGGTGGAGCATTACGAAAAAGAGCAGGTGCTGTGGAACGGCAACGGCGGCACCACGATCTTTTACCAAAGCGAACTGCCCTATGACGTGCCGAACCAGGCTGCCTGGATGGACGGCAGCGCGAACGGTTACCCGTCTTACGTGGTAGCTCCGGGCGTGTGCACGCACGCGGCCTACGGGCTGGGCATTTACTCCTTCTTTGATGTGGGTCCTAACATCATTGAGGACAATGCAATGACAGTGCCGAACAGCTCGGGTGTGTCCGTCACCGATATAGGCACGGTGTGGCTGAACGGGTACGGCTCGATCACGCATGCGGTGAACGGTGTGGGCCCGGCGGCGAACAGCGCCGTCCCGGACACGCTTGAGCCGGTGACCTCCTATACGGGGACGAATACCTGCACCATCAGCACCCCCATCCCGACCCCAGTCCCTACCCCGGTCGGCCCACCGACGGGGCTCGAAGGTGTCGGTGAACCGCCTTCGAACTCGATCCCGGTCGAGTTTGTCCAACTGACCTGGAATGCGTCGTCCACCAGCGGTGCGACCTACACTGTGTATCGCGCGACCGGCTCCGGTGCGGCCACGGCGATCGCGTCCGGCGTGACGGGCACGGTGTATTCGGATGAAACTGTGAGCGCGAACACGACCTACACGTACTATGTAGTGGCGAACTCGGGTGGATCCGTTTCGCCCGAATCCAACTCGGTCACACTCACAACAGCAGCAGCGCCAATCACCAAGGGCAGCGTGAGCACAACGACCTGGTACAACATCGTGAACCAGACCAGCGGTAAGTGCCTGGACGCTGCGAACTGGGGCACTTCGAACGGCACCGTCGTGCAGCAATGGGCGTGCGGCAGCCAGCAGAGCAACCAGGAGTGGCAGTTCCAGCTGCAACCCAACAATGTCTACACGATCGTGAATCGGAACAACCCGTTGGAAGTTCTGGATGTGACGAATTTCGGTACCGGGGACTTTAGCCCCATTCAAACCTGGAACTACGGAGGCGGCACCAACCAGCAGTGGATTCCGATCGTCAACGGCAACTACTTCGTCATACAGGGTGTGGCCAGCGGCCGCTGCCTTGATGTCTACCACAGCTCCACAGCCAACGGGGTGCAGATGGAGATCTTTGACTGCAACAACACGGGCGCCCAAAATTGGTCGCTTGTTGCCCAGCCATAAATCGACAGACCGATAGATCTACGGATCCAAAGGCTGCTGCGCGGCGGGAGCAGGTTTGCCGCCGCGCAGCAGTCCTCTTTTTTGTAGGCACCATGGGGAGGTTCTGCTTCTCCTCAGCTGGGGCCTGAGGAGAGTTTGTGTCGGGAACTCTCGACTTTCCGCACCCTGCACTTCCACAATCTCCCGAAGAGCGCTTATGATGCACACGGGGGCGGCCGGGCAGCTTGAAACCGCCCAGGTTCCCTTGCTGCACATCTTTTATGACAAAGCTTCCACGCACAGCCTCCCATCGACGAGCCACGGAAATCATTATGATTTTGGGGCTGATCGTTTTCGGCTGCGCCGCGGGGCTTTATTTCGCGGCTCCGAAAAAGGTGCGTGCCGCGGCCGAGCCTGCCGTGAGCGCTGAAGCGCGGCACGCTTACAGCGACAAGGTAGCCAGCCACTACAACGACCACTTCAGCGCGGATGCGCACTTTCTGCCGTCCAACATGACAACGGACACGGGCGAGTTCATCGATCCGAAAAATTTCCCGACGGCTGAGTATTGCGGGCATTGCCACCAGGAGTCGCACAAGCAGTGGCGTGAGTCGGCCCACTCCAACTCAAACCGCGCGCCCTGGTACCTGAAGAACGTCAACCTCCTGGCGGACGAGAAGGGCATCGAGTTTACCCGGCACTGTGAAGGCTGCCACGACCCGGTGGCGATGGTTGCCGGCAACCTGACGCAGGGCTCAAACAAGCGCCGGCCCTTTGACGCCGACGGGGTGACCTGCACGGTTTGCCACTCCATTCAGAAGGTGGACACGCGCGGCACCGGATCGTATGTCATGGGGGTGCCGGCGGTGCTGGTGGATGAGGGCGGGCAGCCGATCACGCGCCCGGTTTCTGATGGCGAGATCCTGGCACATCTCGACCGCCACTCCGCGGCGGTGATGAAGCCCTTCTATCGGTCATCGGAGTTTTGCGCGAGCTGCCACAAGGCCGCGCTGCCGCGCCAGCTCAACGATTACAAGTGGCAGCGGGCGATCTCGCTTTACGACGAGTGGCAAAACTCGTCATTCGCGAAACAAAGTCCGCTGCCGTTCTACGTCAAAGACACGGTTTCGACGTGTGAAACCTGCCACATGCAGCGGGAAGCGTTGAAGCTGCCCGACCCCGGTGCCAAGCACGGCCAACTGGCATCGCACCGTTGGCTGGGCGCCAACACACTTGTGCCGAAGTACTACGGCTTTGACGAGCAGGCAGCGCGCGTGGTGCAGTTTCTGCAAAACGGAGTCTTCAATGTCGACCTATTTGCGCTGGAGCATGGCAACGACGCCGCAGTAACGGCCCCGCTGGGCGCGGTCTCGTACCATGTTGCCCCGCGTGAAAACGTGACGGTCGACGTGGTGATCCAGAACAAGGGCATCGCGCACTCGCATGTTCCTGAGCAGCGCGATATGTACGAGTCCTGGGTCAACTTCACGGTCAAGGACGAAAGCGGAAAGCTGCTGGAGGAGAGTGGGTTCCTCAAGCCGGACGGCGAGCTCGATGAGCGCGCGCACTCGTTTACCAATCGCCTGATCAACTTGAAGGGCGAGCTCAACGGGCACCATGAAGTGTGGAACAGCCGCGTGGTGGCGTACAACAACACGATCCAGTCGGGGCGTTCGCAGATGGTTCGCTACGGCTTTCACATGCCGGCCAGCGGATCGGTCACAGTGACCGCGACGGTCAAATATCGGCGCTTCGATCAGCACTTTATTGATTTCGCCATGGGCGCGGGTGGAAACAAGCACTATGACGAGCCGGTGGTGGACATGGTGTCGGCTTCTCGGGTGATCGCCGCCGGCGACAATATGCCTGTTGCTCCTTCTCCGAACGAGAACAAGGCCTGGATGCGCTGGAACAACTACGGCATCGCCCTGCTGGATGCGCAGCAGTACGCGGCCTCGGTCCAGGCCTTTGCGCAGGTGGCGAAGCTGCGCCCCGACTATGCAGACGCTTATACCAACCAGGCCCTGGTCGAGCTGCAATGGGAGCGATACGCCGATGCCTTGCCGCACCTGGAGCAGGCGCTGAAGCTGGCCCCCGGCAACGCGCGGGCCCTGTATTACCGCGCGCTGGTGGAGCGCAATGAAAGCCACCTGGATGCCGCCATTGCCGACCTGAAGGCCGTAGCCCAGGCGTTTCCGCGTTCGCGCGATGCGCACCGCGAACTCGGCTTTGCGTATTACCAGCAGCACAACTACCCTGCGGCGCGCGCCGAGTACGAAGCCGTGCAGGCGATTGACCCCGACGACCTGGCCGCGCACTATAACCTGGCGATCCTGTATCGCCGGCTGGGGATCAAGGACAAGGCCGCAGCGGAATCGGCCGCCTTTGCCGATCAGAAGGACGATCCGTCGGCCAACACCTTCGCCCTCGGGTTCCTACGCAAGCATCCTGAGGTCGCAAACGAAAGCGTGGGCTGGCACGTGCACGACCTGGATTCGACGATGCCCGAGGTCAGCGGGCCGCTGCCGACGGCCTTTAGCGGTACGCAGCAGTAAACGGCCAGTTGTGCTGGACTCCGCTTCGGCGCCGGGCGAAGCGGCTGCGGCAAACAGGAGTTCTTAAATTTGCAATCACTGAACGGAAAAACAGCATGGCCCTGGGGGGCGCAGATGCTGCGCTGCCTCGCCGCTGCCCTGCTTTGCGGACTCCCCGGTGCTTGTGCCTGCTCGCAGGTCGCGACGCCGCCACCGGATCAGCATGCAACGGCGGCACAAAAAGCGGGCGACGCGCCCGCGGGGGGCAGCAGCAACGGGGGAGTCCATGCGGCGGTGCTGGACGCGCAGCACCGGCCCATTACGGCCGGAGGCTTTGTCCAGACAGGCACTGTTGTGTTTCAGGATATTGCGGCGCAGGCCGGGTTGACCACGTGGACGCACACCATGGGCGGTCCTGAGAAAGCAGTGATTCTGGAAACGGTGGGCTCAGGCGTCGCGCTGCTGGACTACGACAATGATGGCTGGCTCGACATTTATCTTGTCAACGGCTCCACCTTTGACGCGCTGGCGGGCAAGGCGCCCCCGCCCCACGCCGCCTTGTTCCACAACAACCACGACGGCACGTTTACAAACGTAGCCGCCAAGGCAGGCGTGCAAAACGACCGTTGGGGATTTGGCGCGGTGGTGGGCGACTATGACAACGATGGCTGGCCCGACCTGTACGTTTCAAACTACGGCAACAACCGGTTGTTCCATAACAATCACAATGGAACCTTTACTGACGTGGCGGAAAAGGCCGGGGTCACGGCGGGTGGGTGGTCGACCGGGGCGACCTGGGGCGACTATGACGGCGACGGACGCCTCGATTTGTTTGTACCGGGCTATGTGCACCTGGAAACAGCCGACTTCGCCCAGCTGCGCTCGGAAAAGGCAAACTCTTTTTGCGCGTTTCGCGGGGTGAGCGTGATGTGTGGGCCGCGTGGTCTCAAGGGCGAGCGCGACCACCTGTTCCACAACAATGGTGATGGAACCTTTACCGATGTAAGCGCAAAGGCTGGGGTGGGCGACGAGCACGGCTATTACGGACTGGCCTCGTTGTTTATCGATGTGAACGGCGATGGCAAGCCCGACCTGCTGGTCGCCAACGACTCCACGCCGAACTACCTGTACCTGAACAAGGGCGACGGGACGTTTGAAGACGCATCGTTTGTCAGTGGCTATGCGCTGAACGAGAGTGGCCGCGAAACGGCATCGATGGGCATCGCGGCGGGCGATTATGAGCACAGCGGGCTTGTAGGTGTTTACAACACCACCTTTTCGGACGATTACAACCCGCTTTATCGCAACGAGGGCGACGCGAACTTCACCGATGTGGCTTACCAGGCGGGGATCGCGGAGTGCACGATTCCGTTTCTGGGTTGGGGCACGTCGTTTTTCGACTACGACAATGACGGCTGGCTGGACCTTTTCGTCGTGAATGGCCACGTGTACCCGGGGGTCGACCGGCAGAGCTGGGGCACCACCTGGGCGCAGCGGCCGCTGCTGTTCCACAACAGCCGCGGCAAGTTTGAGCAGGTGCCGCCGGTGGAGGGAACCGGGCTCGCAAAACTCGCGACCTCGCGCGGCATGGCGTATGGCGATCTGTTGAACGACGGTCAGATCGACGCGGTGATCAACAACCTGGACGCCCCGCCCACGTTGCTTCGCAATGTATCGGGCGCGGCATTGCCGGACAAGCCTAACCACTGGATCGCGTTCAAGCTCGTGGGTGGCTCCCACTCACCACGCGATGGGGTTGGCACAACCGTGTACGTGACGGCGAACGGGTTTCGGCAGCGCGGCGATGTGGTGGCCGGCGGATCGTTTGCTTCGTCCTCGGACGGACGCCTGCACTTTGGCCTGGGGCAGGCTGCGAAGCTGGACCGCGTGGAGATTGTTTGGCCTGACGGGGTGAAGCAGGAGCTGGCACCGCCGGCCACGCTGGATGCGTTTTATGTTGTGACAGAAGGTGCGGCCGCGCAGCGGATGAAGTGACTGGGCCAGGCTGGGCTATGCGGCCGTTAAAGCTGGGAAGTGTGCGACATGGATGGCAGCCTGATCACACCGTGAACTAGCGGGGCGGATGGTTCGGACGATCCTGCGGGACAGTGAGGCCTGCACTGGGGCGACTACGTCGGCTGAGCAGGCGCCCCGCTTGAGGTCCCAAAGCTCTCAAGACAGAGCTACTTGCGTTGCAACAAATCCATAAACTCCTGCGGGATCTCTACGTCCTGGGCGAGATCTGCCAGGAGACGGCCGCCCGCCAGGACCGGAGCGAAAACGATGTCGGCAGCCGCAAGCTCCAGTGGCCGAATGCTTCTGCGGGAGCTGGCAATGGCGATCACCTTGATACGTGGGTCGATGTTTTTAACAAGAAGAGTTGAAAACGCGTTCCGCCCGTCGTCGTCATGGGCTGCGATGACGGTTTTTGCCCGTTCCACCCCTGCCTTGCGCAGACCGGTTTCCTCGTCGGGGTCGATTCGTTCAAAGGGCTGCTTGGGTGTGATTGGTTCCGCAGTCGGTCCCAGAAGCTGAATAAATACAGCGTTGCGACGTGCGAGTTCCAGTCCGGTCACACGGGCAAAGATGCCGTCCCCCACGAGGATAATGTGGTCGCTTACGTTCACTTTTTCCTTTCTTACTTCCAGCAACCGGGAAAGTTCTCCGGAAACAAAGGGACCAAGAATCGACGCGAGTGCCGTGGCAAAAACGCCGATGCCGACCACCAGCAACGTCATCACGAAGATACGCGCTTCACCACTCACCGCTACGATGTCCCCGTAGCCGACGGTCGATAGGCTAACAAGAGTGAAATACCAGGCCGTGCCCAGGCTGCCAATAGGCGGCTTGAAACCCGTCCCCAGGATGTAACTACCTATCACTCCATAGGCCAGGATGCCTATCACGCAGACTAGGGAAAGAAGGCTGCTTGCAAACCGGGTGGTCCGAGTGAAGCTCGCGCGGGCAAAGAACAGGCATACCAGCACCATTAGTGGCAGAACGATCTCGATGCCCCAGTGGCGCAGAACAGCCTCTGCCGCCACGGTCAGCCCGAGGATCAGAATCGCGAAGATCCACATCGACCGCAAACGCCACCAGAGCCCGATCCCGATCAGCACCAGCACTGTTCCGAGGATGACTTCCCCGGTCGCGCCCACGGCTGGCAAGGGGTCCGCAAGCTTGGACAAACTGCCGAGCTGGGGCAAGGAAAATCGCAGGCCCGTGAGCACGTTGAGGGCGCCGGAAAGCATGATGGCGGTACTGAGCACTCCGACTAACCAGCCGGACCGCACCCTTTGAGCAAGGGATCGAAGGCGCCGCTGAAGCTGGGTGATGTTCGGGTCTGCTGGCGTGACCATAGCTCTAAGTTAGTACACACGGCGGCGAGGGACGCCCGACCCTTATCGCTTCCCCATGAGTGCCTGCTTTTGAGCGACGGGCAGACGCGGAGTGAAAATTTGCCCGCCGTTTCGCATCGTTGAGGACAGCGGTGGGCTAGAGCCTACTGCCAGCCGTTCGACGCCCATGACGGCTGCCTCGGGACTGTTGCTCACCCAATAAACCAGGACGCATTGTTCTGGGCAGGCAGCCGTGTGAAACGCCGCAGGTTGCCGCTGCTTTTTTCGGTGGGAGAGCGCCGCAGGTACTGGCCGCAGTTGGGGC
Source organism: uncultured Acidobacteriaceae bacterium (assembly GCA_964248435.1). Lineage (GTDB taxonomy): Bacteria > Acidobacteriota > Terriglobia > Terriglobales > Acidobacteriaceae > EB88. The sequence continues at coordinate 8,619 of CAXTYP010000054.1, forward strand.
ATCCTGAAGTCGAACTGATCGAGGCTTCCGGCTTTTTCAGGCGTATGCGCCAAAGCCTGGGCGACTAGAGCAAGAATCTGGGCGCCGGGCACATCGCGAAGGCGGGCGGTCGAGAAGCTTGAGGTCCGGGCAAGATTGTCGATTTCGTAGACCCCAGGCTTTACGTCATCTTCCGGGATCGCAAAGAGAGAACACCGACAATCCTTTACAAAACCGCGCCCCCGCTGCGCCCGGCAGCGCTGCAGACCGATCCCATCCTGGACAACCTTCCTCCTCTTCTGGGTCGGCCTGGCAGCTTTCAGCTGCCGCGGCCGCGGCTCACCCTGGAAGAAGCACAGCGCAAGTTCCTGCGCCACTTTCCGGGCAGCTTTGAGGATGAGCGCTCTCTCTCGCGAGAGCGCGAGTACAAGGTTGCCGCGAACCGCAGATTTCAGGATCAGCTCGACGTGGAACAGGTGAAAGCGCTTTTAGCGGTTGGCGATGTGGCTGCTGTGATCAGCAGCGCAGTGCCAATTCTCAGCTCGGCAGGGCTGGTCGCTCGTTTCGAGAGCGCCGCACTTCATGATGCAATGCGTGACAAAGCCGCGGCGCAAACCTTCTATGAGGCCCTTTTCAGGTTGCTCGAAGCGCCAGAACCTGACGGGGAAGCATTCGACTCCTATGCCGCCACACTCGCAGGTTTGCCGGCGGAGCGCGGCAGGGTCGCTACATGGCCGAACGCGACAGCGCCACTCTACCTTGCGCAGCCCGAGCGCTTCCTCTTCTTAAAACCGGAAGTGACTCGAGCCGCAGCCGAAGCGCTCGCGTTTGATCTGCACTATGAGCCGCAGGTGAACTGGACCACCTACTCTGCGCTTCTGCGAATGGGCAGCATCTACCTTGAGCTCCTGCGGCCCATGGGCGCGCGCGATCTTATTGACGTCCAAACATTCATCTTTGTCATCGGCGGAGGCTACGACTAGGTCAACGTTGTAGATATCAGCAATGCTTGTGCACGATTCGCTTACGAAGCAGAAAAGGACCTGCCCGTACCTGCCGGCAGCACTCCGGCGGCACGGGCGTCCATCGCTCGCTGCTTCCGCTCCTTTGCCAAGGGGAGCAAGCTGGGGAGCAGCGCCCAGGTCCTTCCACACACACGCTTTGCCCCCGAGGCGTACCGGAGCGAGTACACGGGGTTCCAACGCAATGCTCCGCCTCCCCATCAAGGATGGCGACAGATGGACGAAGGCGACCCGTCGCCGTGGCTGCGGGGCTCAGTTACTGGCGGCTACCGTCGAAGCGCGAATTCGGGTGTACAGGTGAACAGCCTTGGACCTCATGACAAACCCCTGGGGGAGGTACCGAGTCACCTGACTTATCGCAAATTGGTCCCCGTTAGGGTAGCCGGACGGCTAAGCCATAAATTCTAAAAGCATGGCGGAGAGAGAGGGATTCGAGATTTGCAACTCCGCCAACGCCCTAAAATCAAGCTCAAATGCGAACTTAGCCAGCAATAACGCGGTCTTCCTTGCATTTCGAGTATAGCGGATCATAGTGCTCCAAAGTGGCTTGCGGGGGTGGAATGCGTGCAGAAATGGTAGCCATGGTAGCCAAGCGCACAATGCTTGTCCGCCGCCTTCTTTCTTGGAATCGCGTGTTAGCCACTAATCGCGCGATCTCCCGATGGAGAACAGGGCACATGACTGCCTGCGTTGCCCGACCGGCTTCCAGAGGCGGTCTCATAAACCTCTGAGTCGCTGTTTGTGGCATTCTGGAGTCGCTCTGGGGTGCTCCGCAGCAGCCGATGCGCGGACGTTGGGATTTGAAGGATGAGGAGTGGGCGGTGGTCGAGCCGGTGCTGCGGCCCGCGCGGCGCGAGCACAAGCGCGGGCGGCCTTGGCACGATACGCGGGCTGTTCTGAACGGGGTGCTGTGGGTGTTGGGCACGGGCGCGCACTGGGCACCCATGCAAGCAAGCTTGCATGGGACCCGCATTGGCGCGAGCTGCCTGAGCGGTACCCTCCGTACCAGACCTGCCACCGGCGGTTCCAGCAGTGGATCCGCGCGGGCAAGCTGGAAGAGTCGCTCAAACAGCTTGCCGCGCTCTTGCACGAGCAGGGCAAGCTCGATCTAGACGAGGCGTTCGTGGATGCAACCTTCGCGAGCGCGAAAAAAGGGGGCTTGCGGTCGGCCCCACCCGGCGCGGTAAGGGCACAAAAATATCGCTGTCACCGCTGATCACAATCTTCCTCTCGCCGTATCTGTCCAAAGCGCTAGCCCGGCGGAGTGCACGCTTGTTGAGGAAGCCCTTGCCGGAAGCTTCCTCGATGAGCTGCCCGCACGGCTGATCGGCGACAAGGCATACGACTCGGACGGACTGGACAGCAAGCTGGCCGCCGAATACGGCATCGAGCTGATTGCGCCCAACCGCCGCAACCGGACCAAAACCCAGGACGGGCGACCGCTGCGTCGCTATAAACGACGTTGAAATGTGGAGCGGCTGTTCGCCTGGTTCCACAACTTCCGCCGCCTTGTCACCCGATGGGAATACCATATCGACAACTATCTCGGCTTCGTCCACTTCGCCTGCCTCAAAATCCTGTTGAGGCATTTATGAGACCGCTTCTAGACTTTCGCCTTTCAGGCAGACGAAAGTTCGTATTCGTTTCATGCTGAGTGTCTGAAAAACGAACGGCGGCTTCGATCACGCAGTCCGCCCGTCACTCGGACGCACGGCGCCTGGTTGCTACGCCGCCTCTGGCAGAGGCGGCAAGCATAGCATTCAGCATACCGTAGCTTATGGACAGGGATCTTAGCTTTTCCTAGAACCGCTAAAGCCGCCAGCCTCGCAGCAAAATTTATTCGTTGCGCCTCTTGCTCCTCCAACGTGTTACTAGGTTTTGGGCCTACCAACACCGATGGCTGACTCGCGGGCGCGACTTTCACCTCGACGTCCAAGTCGAGCGTGTTGTTCCATTCCGCATTGTTCTTGCGGTTTCGCTCCTGCTTCTGGTGCGCCATGATGTCCAGATGATTACCGATTGGCGGTCCAGGCAAATCGACGATCCGGCGAGTGCGACCATCAATCCGGCAAAAGTGAAGCGGGAAGGTGCCGCGCCGCGCACTTTGTAGCACGCAAGTTTTACTACTCCCATATCTTTAGCTGGCTTCCTGGAGAAATCGAAATTATCAGATCAAGCGCATGGCCAGCGTTGCCTAGAGCCTGTTAACACTTTCGAAGTGCCTCTACGATCAGGGCG